>NZ_JASJEB010000034.1 GCF_030064895.1 Crocosphaera sp.
TGTGGGAGGAATTCCCGCCCCACCAATAGGCAGAGGATCGGCGTATAATGCACCGTAATTAAAGGCACTTTGGTCGTAGGAAATTTGATAAGCTTGGGCATTGTAAGAAACAGTTCCAGTAAAGGGAGTACCACGGAAAAAGATCGCCTCTACATAGGGTACTCCTGTGTCTGGAAGGAAAGTTAAACCCAGGCTTTTAGGAATTATCTCGTATTCTTCTCCCCGAATCGTTACTTTATAAGTAATTGGTCGAGCAGCATCTTTGACTAAACCATCAAGGATATGTTGCACCACATCGGGAATAGATTTGATCTCTCCACGGTCATAGCGATCGCTTAAATCCAGGAAAATATCGCTCATGACTCGCCAAAACTGACCCAAGCCACTGTAGTAAGCCATCTGACGTAGTTGTTCTGGCAAAAAGTCTGGGAACAGTTTATGTAATCCCAACATCAAAGGATTATATTTAAACTGGGCTTTAATTACTTTATCAGCGATCGCAGTAAATTCAGGAGTATCTAGATAAGCATCTAAACCGCCTCCCCCATGCCAAAACATGGATTTCATACAATATTCCGCATACTCGTAATTGATTCTGTTATGCCAAATATTGCGAAAAAACTTATTTGGCGTAACTTCACCGTTAAAGTATTTTAGAAAAGGAAATAATTTTAAAAATTGGGTGTTGGCAATATAACAAAGATTAACGGAGTAAGCATCTAAAACCACACCGTAACTTTTGAGAATCCCTACTACTTCTATGAGATTTTGGGGAATATCGTTAAGTAAAGCCTCTCCTGACTCCAATCTTTTGGTATATTCTTCTATAACTTGCGATTTTGTTGGTTTACTTGCACTAATAACCATCTTTTTTCTTACTTGCTACTTGTACTTCGGAATTCGGAGTGACCTGCGGTATCCCGCTGCGCACCCGGAGTTAGAAATTTTGCCCTCTCTATCTCCCCATCTTCCCCATCTTCCCCTGCTCCCTTTGCTCCCCCTGCTTGCCAACATCTTATAATTAGCTATTCTTACCTACTTAACTGCCAGTCAATAAAGCTACTGCTTGAACTTCACTCCAATGAACTACCCAACTCGGTTGAATTCCAAAAGCAATGATAAACAATAACAGCGCAAAAGCAGGAGCGTGTTCTACCCATCTCACTCTAGGTAGATGGGCTAAACTTTCTGTTAAGCGACCAAAGAAAACTTTATTGATTACTAAAAGGAAATAAACTGCTGTTAAACCAGTTCCCACTAAGCATAAGAGAGTGGGAATTGGGAAAATCGGAAAACTACCTCGAAACACTAAAAATTCGGAGATAAAGCCTACCATTCCTGGCAATCCCGAACTAGCCATCACCCCTAAAATCATCAATCCCCCGGTTACAGGTAATCCTCTTTCTGGATTAAGTAAACCTCTGAGACTTTCCACATCTCTTGTCCCAGTTTTCTTATAAACTACTCCCACTAACATAAAGAGTAAGGCAGAAATTAAACCATGACTTACCATCTGAAATACTGATGCGGTGATACTTAAACGGGTTGTAGCAGAAGCTGCTAAAAGAATATACGCCATGTGAGCAATAGAAGAATAGGCTACAACTTTCTTCATATCCTTTTGTGCGATCGCACAAGAAGCACCATACAAGGCACTAATCCCTGCTAAAATTGCCATCCAAGGTGCAAGATAGACCCAAGCATTTAAGAATAATCCCACAGCAAAACGTAATAGACCATAAGTTCCTAATTTTAGTAAGACCCCTGCTAACAGTACAGATATGGGGGTAGAAGCCTCCACGTGAGCATCAGGTAACCAAGTGTGAAAAGGAAAAATCGGAATTTTGATAAAGACTCCTACTAACAAAGGAGCAATAAGTAATAGCTGATTACTTAAAGATAAAGTATGCGATCGCAAAGGTTCGTAGGCGAAACTATCTGCACCAGTTAACCAAACCAATCCCAAAAAAGAAGCTAAAACTAAAATTCCTGATACTGTAGTATAGAGCAAAAATTTCATCGCTGCATAACCCCTTCTTTTACCACCCCAAATAGCAATCAAGAAATATAAAGGGATAATCTCTAATTCATAGAAGAGGAAAAATAACAGTAAATCTTGTGCTAAAAATGCCCCCGAAACTCCAGTATTTAAGATTAAAATCAAAGCATAATAAAACTGCGATCGCTCGACACTTTTGCTACTAGCATAAATAGCAATTAAAGTTAATAAACTATTGATAAATATTAGGGGAAAAGAAAGTCCATCCAGACCTAAATGATAGCTTAAACCAATATCTGTAATCCAAGGAATATCCTGAGCAAATTGGATATTAGGATTATTTAGATCAAACTGAAAGCCAATGATTAAGGTTAAAATAACTAAAAATGATGCCAAAATAATAGCTAATAATCGATAAAAACTACTTGGTTTTTTGATAGGAAAGAAAGCTATCAAAATAGCCCCTATTAAAGGGATGATGATTAAAGCACTAAGCATTGTTAAAATTTTGTCTCCTAGAGAAACAGTAATATCAGTAGATCACAAACATCCTAGTTGAGATTGCAGGGGAGCAGGGAGCGGGGAGCGGGGGAGAAGCCAAATGAAAGAAATTTAGTCTCTGAAGAGCGTATTTGAAAATTTAATTGATATTTAACGCAATTCAACCGAAAATAACCACTTATTTCTTTTATTTTAACTCAATATTATCTCCCTTGCTTAGTATTATCTGAGCAGTATTGAGAAGAGAGATTATAAGCCAAAGAAATTTGACCAAAAATTAGTAATTAATGACCATTGACCACTCAAAATAAACCATAAAAAGAGAGCAATACTAATTAACATTGTTAGTACGTAAAATTGGGACTGGCCAGATACATTATACTTGAGAGCATTACCACTAAAAATAGTAAACAAACTAACCAAGTTTACCACTCCATCTACCACATAGCGATCAAACCAAGCAGTTAATTTAGAAATATTGGCCACCAATGCGACAACAGTAACCTCATAAACTTTATCTAAATAAAAGTCATAAGCAAATAAATCTTGGAAGAAGCGTAAATAAAGATTAGCTAATCGTTCCCAAGCACGACGAATAGGACGAAAAACTCCGATTAAACACCCCAATAAACCCGATAAAATTAATAAGGGAATTGCCCCTTGAACAGCAAAAGAATTATTGTTTACGATGGGATCAATTTCTGACAACCATAACTGCCAACGAATGGGAGCTAACGGTGCTATTAAAGTAAAAATAGTTAAGGTGACCATCGGCAAAGCCATCGGCCAGGCAACTTCTGGGGCCCGACGTGTTTTCTTCTGAGGTGTACCCAAGAAAACAGAACGAAAAATACGAGTTAAATTAAAGGCACATAAACCATTAACAAACACTAAAACAGCTAATAACCATAAAGATACCTTCCAGGAGCCATCAAACCATTTTGCCCAAGTCCAAAACATACCCATGGGTAATAGTGCTACCATCCCAGCAGAGCCGACCACGAAAGCAGTGGTAGTAGCTGGCATTCTTGACCATAAACCCCCCATTTCTGTGATATTTTGGTCACTGGTTGTCATAATAGCTGCTCCGGCACTCATAAATAATAAAGCTTTGGCGATCGCATGACTAAATACCAATAAAAAGGCAATATCCACATGGCCTAACCCCACTGCAATAAATACCAACCCTAAATAAGCACTGGTAGAGTGACATAAAGCTCGTTTAATGTCAATTTGAGCCATTGCTATCAAAGAGGCACCAATAGCAGTGACAGCACCCAAAACAATCAAAACATCAGAGGCAATAGGGGACAAAGTAAACACTGGTTGCAGCTTAATTAAGACATAAGCACCGGCAGAGACAACAATTGAGTTACGCATAATACCAGCCGGGTTAGGTCCTTCCATAGCCTCATCTAACCATAAATTTAGAGGAAACTGAGCGCATTTCCCGGTAGGGCCAGCAATTAAGGATAAACCCAGTAATGTTGCCGTTAAGGGAGGAACTGGGTTGGTTAATGCCCAATTTTCTAACTGTGAAAAAGTCAAACCTTCCCCGTAACTAGATAAAGCCACTAACCCCATTAACAAAATAATATCCCCAACCCGTTTCGTTAAAAATGCGTCCCTCGCTGCTGTTACCACCAAAGGTTGAGCATACCAAAACCCAACTAACAAATAAGTGGATAGGGTTAAAATTTCTAAAAGTCCATAAGTAAGCAATAAAGAGTCACTTAAAGCAATCCCCCCTAAGGCTGCTTCAAATACTCCCATTAATCCAAAAAAACGTGCTAAAGACCAATCCTTTTCCATGTAGCCTAAAGCGTATATTTGAGACAAGAGACTAATCCCAGTAATTAACTCTAATGCCCCTAAACTAACAGAAGATAACTCCACTGATAAAAATAAATCTAAATCAGCGACACTTAACCATTTTAAGACTAATTGTTCTGTTTCTCCTTGCCAAATTAAACTAAAAGCAAGGGAACAATGTACAAAAGATAATAAGGTCATCAATAGGTTTAAATAGGCTGCTGGTCTTGGACCTGTGCGTTTAATAATGGCAAAAGACCAAGGTAAAGTCAATAAGGAACCGATTACACCATAAAACGGAATAAACCAACTACTATGTAATAAAAAATCATTCATGCAAATTATCAGTGGATAATGGATAATGGATAATGGATAATTGTCCATTCTTAAAGTTAAAATTTACTTTGTTAGTCATCTCTAATTGTTGGAAATAAATTGATTTTATTAGTATTTTTTTATTTCTACGTAGAAATAAAAAATATTATTTAGATACCCATAAAACACTATGTTTAAATCTCCTTATTTCCGTATCAATAAGGTTAATTTTTTAGTTAGTATATCGTGAAGTACCCCAACTAATTACAAAGCAATATAGTTGGACTGTCGCTCAAATCATTCCGAGGACACCTCAGAATGCGCGACCTTGGCTTCCTACCCTCAAGAACTACTGCTCTTGATACACGGCATTTCAACCGTCTGGTTAGGCGTAGATTTGGACACTTCCTGCCCTATACATCCGTCAGAGAATTGTAGCAAATTATGACAGGCATTAATATCTCTGTCGTGATTCACACCACATTCAGGGCAAGTCCATTCTCTATCTTTGAGGGTTAAATCTTCTTTGATATACCCACAATTAGAACATCTCTTAGAACTAGGAAAGAATCTATCTACCCGTTTAATTTCACAGCCATAGATATCGCCTTTATAATCTAAAAGAGTTAAGAATTGTCCCCATGCTACATCACTAATTTGTTTAGCTAGTTTCCGATTTTTCACCATCCCTTTAATATTTAAGTCTTCACAACTAATAACTTGGTTCTCGTTAGTTAATTTAAGACTTATTTTGTGTTGGTAGTCTAATCTTTGGTTAGCAACTTTTTCATGAATTTTGGCTACTTTAACTCTAGCTTTTTTTCGATTTTTAGATTCTTTATCTTTTCGACTCAATCTCCTTTGTCTAATTTTTAACCTTCTTAAAGAACGTTGAAAGTAACGAGGGTTTTCAAATTTTTCTGGTTTATTGGTAATACAAAAATCCTTAAGTCCGAGATCCATCCCAATTTTATCTCCATTTAAGGGGGCTTTTGGAATATCTAACTCGGTAACAATGGAAGCATAGTATTTTCCTGATGGAGTTTTACTAATAGTTACACTTTTAATATCTCCTTCTATTTCTCGATGAATTACCATCTTTATAGGAGACATTTTAGGAAGCTTAAGTTTTCCCTTCTCGGTAACAGAAAAATTTTGAGGAACTCGAAAAGATTGTTTATGAGACCTCTTTTTAAATCTGGGAAATTTGGCCTTACCTTTAAAAAAGCGAGAGTAAGAAGTTTCTAAGTCTTTGAGGGTTTGCTGTAAGGGTTGAGAGTTAACCTCTTGTAGCCATTGAAACTCTTTTTTCAAAGAAGTAAGTAATTTAGACCATTCTTTATACCTTAAACTTTTTTTACAATCGGCATAGACATCAGTAGTTAATCGCAAAAAATAGTTATAGACAAACCTTGAGCAACCAAAACATTTTGCTAAGAATTGTTGCTGTTGTTGGTTTGGATATAGGCGAAATTTATATGCTTTATTACCCATGGTCAACACCTCCTTGTTTAACTCTAACATAGATTATCTTTTTTGTTCCAAAAAGTTAAGTTAATATGGATGCTCAGCAGTTTATATACCGGTCGGGTTTCATCCCTACCTACAATATGGGTATTTTTTGATAGAATTTTTAGGTAGGGTCTTCACCCGACATCTTTGATAAAAACCTACTTCCGTCAGGGATATGTAAAGCTAAGGCTCACTACATGGGATTTTAACGCAAAACCTCTACCTGAAAATTCAACTCAATGGTGAACCTTTATAGTCCAGATTAATACCAATTTTCATCTCTATTCCTTGCCAAACTATCTTTGTCATGGCTTCCATGCTTACCCTCAAACAGTTTCTCTACTCAGTCCCTACCTGTAGTCCAGCCATTACCTACCAACAACTACAAATCCTGTTTCAGTGCAATGAACAGGGTCATGATAGTGTCGTGGTTGTTAATGCACAAAGAATTCCTTTAGGTATCATTTTTAGTCGTGATTTTCTCTTAAGCTTACTCAATCAATCTCTAGTGACTTCCCCCCCAATCAACGGGGAAATATCTGGGTCGAACTATTCTCCAAGTTCAGTGGACCGATGGGACTGGGAAACTTGTATGAGTCCTTTAACCCTCATCCCTTGTGATCTGAATGTTTTTGACTTGGTTGATCTCCTAAAAGCTAACCAACAAGTCCATAAGCAACCCAATTATGGACTTGTGGACAGGTGTGGGCGATTTTTGGGATTATTGGATAGTTGGAAAATTCTACAAAAGGTTTTAGCAGAAAATTCTCATCCTCAACCAGAGTTAGGGTCACTGAAAAACCTAATTATAGAACTGTTGGAAGAACTGCCGTTACCGGTGATGTTACAAACCCACGAAGGGGAAATTATTCAAAAAAATCGTAGTTGGCGCGAGCAAATTGGAGAATTTATCCCTCCAGATCAAGCAACCGCTTGTCCTTTACCGCAGAAAACAAGGGATGGACCACCACAAGCTATAAGTTTAGATAATATCCATAATTATTGTCAGACAATCGCTTCCAATTCTATCACTGACATTGCTTGTAAACAGTCTTTAAAAGCAAAAAACGACCTTGAGACATTTCCTTTATCAACAGTAACTAAAGATAGCAAAGAAAATCCTGGAAATTATTTTATTGATAATGATGAAAACGGAGCAATTCCTATTTGTGAAAAAGACAAAATTTGGCAATTTATTAAATGTCCTTTAACTACGGATAAACTATCAAATCCTATTTCTATTTTTGTGGCAACTGATGTCACACAACAACAACAATTATGTCAAGAATTAGCTGCTAAAAATGCTGATTTAGTACAACTTAATCGCTTAAAAGATGAATTCTTGGCTTGTATTAGTCATGAACTAAAATCACCTTTAACAGCAGTGGTGGGTTTATCTAGTCTTCTCCAAGAAGAAAAAATTGGCCAGCTTAATTCTCGTCAAGTTCATTATGCTCAATTAATTTACCGTAGTGGTCGTCAATTGATGACTTTAGTTAATGATCTTCTGGACTTGACTCGGTTGGAAACAGGACAGTTGAAATTGTCTTTTGTTCCCGTTAATATTAAGGAAATTTGTAAACGTGCTTATAATTCCATTACTGAAAAATATCAAAATAAAACTGATAAACCTGTAGATTTTAGTTTAGAAATCGAACCTAAATTAGAACATTTATTAGCGGATGAGTTACGACTCCATCAAATGTTAGTTCATTTGTTGGATAATGCTATGAAATTTACCCAAACAGAAGGAAAAATTGGCTTAAAAGTCAATCGTTGGTCAGATTGGCTGGCTTTTACTGTATGGGATACAGGTATTGGTATCCCTGAAGAATCTCAACATCTAATTTTTCAGAAGTTCCAACAACTAGAAAATCCTTTGACACGGCAATTTGAAGGAACGGGGTTAGGGTTAGTTTTGACGCAACGTTTAGCTCGAGCGCACGGAGGTGAGATTTCTTTTGTCTCTAAAACCGGTCAAGGTAGTCAATTTACTTTACTATTACCCCCTTCCCCTCACAAAGAAGAGCGATCGCTTCATGATCAAAGTTATCAGCGTTCTAATCCTTTAATACTCATTGTTGAGGCTATTCCTCAATCTATTGAAAGTTTAATGGACAAGTTAACACAATTGGGCTATCGAGTGATGATTGCTCGCACAGGAACCGAAGCAGTAGAAAAGGCCAGACAATTACGACCTTATGCTATTTTTTTGAATCCTTTGTTACCTCTATTATCGGGATGGGATGTTTTAACTTTACTCAAATCTGATCCACAAACCCAAAATATTAGGGTTTTAGTGACACAAACTCAAGGTCATCAATTATTAGGAGAACATCGTTGTGCTGATGGTTTTATCAAGATTCCTACTGATTTATCTACCCTTGAGCATTGTTTGAAAACCCTACAGCCTAAAAGACAACTTGAAAGTCGTTCTCTAACTATTCTCAGTTTAATTCCTAATTTTTCTCCTTCCAATAAGCAGCCTACTGCTTTAAAATCACGATTAGAAGGCAATTTGATTGGCCAATTATCTCAGTTCAATCATCGCATTGTTGAGGCCGATGATCTTGATCAAGCCTCTTTATTAGTCAGTGTTTGGGATATTGATGTTATTGTCTTAGATGGACAATTTTTAGATGATTCTCTAGATTATCTGCGATCACTTGCTAAAAACCCTGAACTCCTTTCCCTACCTTTAGTGGTTCTAGATGTTGTTAGCGCACAAGCAGCTAATAATGTAAAAGGATTATCTGTCTTTCCTTGTTTAATTTCTGATGATCAAGAACAGATTTCCCAATTGTGCCAAGTTATCTCTATTGCAGCAAGTCAGTTGAATCATTAAGGAAATATGAATTTATCTTGACAAAAATGTAAATACGTGATTTTTCTTTGAACCTTTACCCGGGGTTTGTTTCCCTAAATCATAAGTAAATATTATCAAAAATACTAAATAGTTTTAATATTAAATATTTTAACGTTTCTTGATAGTGAATATAATTATCAATAAGCAACGAGTTTCCGCCTTTATGGTATGATTGTAGACGATAAACATCTACAGCATTTATGTCTACTTTCAAAATACGAGTCTTTAACCCTAATTACTTGGTTATCCTCTTAGTATTTTGACTTGTTTTAACTCAGTTTTTTACTCTATTTTGAACATACGTATTGAATTAGTATTAAAGTACATTTGAATTTATATTGACAAAAATGTCAAAATATGCATTTAAGCGTAAAAATGATTTTTTTGGTAACATGATTCAAAACAGAAAGGATATCTAGAGCAATGACAACAGATGTAATCGAAAAACGGTCTTCATCCACTTCTACGGTGCGGAAACCAGCCCCTCGTTACCGAGTTTTGCTGCATAACGATGATTTCAATTCTATGGAATATGTGGTGCAGACCTTGATGCAGACAGTACCAAGTATTACCCAACCCCAAGCGGTTGATATCATGATGGAAGCCCATAGTAATGGCACAGCTTTGGTTACTACTTGTGCTTTAGAACCGGCTGAATTTTACTGTGAAACGTTGAAAAATCACGGTTTAACTAGCACTATTGAACCGGACGAATAAGACAATTAAAATCTGAAAAATTGGGAACACTTATCTAAATGTTTTCTACAATTATTATTAATGCTAACTTGAGCAAAACTTTGAATCCTTGAAAAATAATCTTACCATAATTGCTAATTACCCAGTACCTTTAAGACTGGGAATTTTTATAATTTTTCTTTTGATTTTATGGCTTCCTGTTGCCATTCCCCTTTATTGGCTATTACAAGATGATCCTAATTTAACTACCATTGTTACTATGGCTATTTTGTATTTAGAGTTTATTGGATTGTTATTTATTTGGAATAGAAAAGTTTATAAAATTAAATTTTGGTGGCGAGATTATGGTTTAGTATTTACTCGAAAAAATGGCATTGAGTTACTTAATGGGTTGACTTTGGGATTATTTTTTACTTTTGGACTGTTTATTATTGAAGCAATTTTTGGCTGGGTTAAATTTGTTCAACCTGATGATAATTTTACTCGCATTATTTTTGAAGGTTTATTGAGTGCTTTAGGTATTGGTTTAGCAGAAGAATTATTTTTTCGGGGATGGTTATTAGAAGAACTTAAAAAAGGTTATTCTCGCAACATTTTTGTTGTTACCAATGGACTTATTTTTGCTATTTTACACTTTATTAAACCTATAGGAGAAGTTATCAGGACTTTTCCCCAATTTCCGGCCTTATTTTTGTTAGGGGTTACTTTAGTTTGGGCAAAAATGGGACATAGTAACCGTTTGGGGATTTGTATTGGACTTCATGGGGGTTTAGTTTGGGGATATTACATCATTAATGTTGGTCAAATTGTTAATTATACTGGTCAAGTTTCTACCCTGGTTACAGGAATTGATAATAATCCTCTTGCTGGAATTATGGGGTTGATAGGGTTAAGTTTATTAAGTTTGTTGATGAGAATTCCTAACAACTTAAGAAAATAATGCAGATGTCATTACATTTATCATTTATCATTCGTTTGGAAGTAGGCTTGAAACCTCTCCCAAACTTCTTTCTCCCTAAAGGGAGAGGCTTGAAACCAAAATGAAAGATGAAAGATGAAAGATGAAAGATGTTCAATGTTTGGTCATTAATCCCACGCTGATTTGTGGGTGTTTTTCGGTAAAATACAGCGTGGGGCTTCTGGCGGTTAAGCTAAGTTCTGCTGATAGAACTGAGCGCGAGCAATGACATCATCTCCATAGTCATTATGTGTTGTTCCCCGATTCATACCTGCAATGGTGACAACATTAGATACCCCAGAATTGTAAGCTACACAAGCCCCTTTGAGAACATTCTCATCTGACCAATCAGAATGCTTCTGTTTAACTTGATCCCGATAACTACTAAAAATACCCAAAGCCTGTTCAACATGAGCTTGAGAATAGGGATCGTCTAATCCCCTAAGGCTATGATAACGGCGATCAACCTGTAAGATACCCCAACCATGATTATTATCTCCCCAACCAGGATTGTTGCCAAACATCCCCAAAACGCCCCCTAAGTGGCTTTCACGACTAGCAAGGGCAGCAGCAATGGCTACAGGAACATTAAGTTTTTGACTCGCTTTTTTCAGGGAACTTAGCCTTTCTGGGGTGAGATGTGTCATATCCCGTCGAGCAATTTCATGACTGGCAGCAACCCCTGGGGGTGAAATATTTTCGGGATCTGATGTTGCTTTTTTACAGCCTTCAGTGGGACAATTTTTTAACGCTTTTTCCCAGCGAGGTAGTTCTCCATCGGGTTGATTCTCTTCCGATGGATCAAGATCGCCAAGATTATCATTCTCTATATCTTCCTCATAACCTTGAACAATCTCCAGATGAGCTTTAAAGGCATACCAGTTAAATAAGTTATTTCTAGACGTTTTTAATTCAAACTTCCAATGATTGTCGTAATCTTCAACCCAATTAGCTAATAATGGTTCATTATCAGGTTCTGGGCTAAAGTCAAATTTTCCTTGGGGATCAGTAATCTCATCTGATTGAACGGGTTGACTTTTGATAACCGTGACTTCTTTCGCATAAATGGCGTAACCGGATAACCCTAGCTTTTTGCAGGTATTAGGACCGGCAATACCATCCACTGATAAATCTCCTTGACTACTTTGATAATTCTCTACTGCTTGTTTGGTCTGATTACCAAATTGTCCATCAGCAGTAATGTTTAATTTTTGTTGTAGCCAACGGACATCTAATCCGCGAGAACCAACTTTCATCATTTCAATGATTTCGATGAAATCTTTAGGATCTAAACTCCCTGCTAAGAGTTCAAAATTAAGATGAATTCTCTGCCCTCTTATATCGCAATAGGTATCAAGATCAACATGAGAGCCATAATCGCGAGGCCCCCTAGGACCATGGCCTGCTTCAATGCCAATGGCTTCTCCTTGAGTCACTCTTTGTCCTACTGTTTTTAGCAATCTTGAACAATGAGCATAAGCTTGGTAACAAGTATGTACTTGACCGTTATAAACAAAGGGTGTATCCAATTTAATATGAATACGATAACCATAACCTCCTTCTCGGCCTGCTCTGGTCACGACCCCTGAATACATACAAATAACGTTAGTGCCAAACCCTTTTGTATAGTCGAAGCCGATATTATAGTTACCTGGACGAATAGTCCTCATTGATCCATCTTTAAAAATGGCTTGTCTAGCAGTGCTTTTATAGCCATGACCAAAAGGTTCCATAAAACCCCCTGTCACCAAAACACTTCCCATGATTTTGTTGGAGTATTGTGTGTAAGGACTGCGTACTTGTACCTCTGGGAAAGGTTTGTCAAATAATATTGGAGTGTCTGCCATAATAAATTAATCTTTTTATGTGTACTTGAGAAATGTGGGCTTAACAGTTAATACTGTTAAGGAGCATATAACAATCAGGAACGATTCATGAGATATCTTCTTTCTCGTCTGTTTCCTGTTCCTTGTTCCCTTATACTCAGATTTAATTCTCACAACTGATAACTGATTGCTATATTTCTATTATGTATCACTAAAACATAGATATTTTCTATCATTAACAATAAAGTTATATAACTTTAATAAAAGTCACAAAAAATTGCAAAATATTGCCACTTTTTTACAAATAACCATATCTATCTTGAAAAATAGCAATAATTTGGGCAAAAATATTAAGAATTGTAAGATAGAAGACCTCAAAAACGCCTTGGGACAATATATTTTATATGAAAAAATTCTCCGAGCTAAATCATCAGAACGTACTCTTTATTTAGCTATTAGAAAAGATATTTTTGATGGCTTATTTAGTCAAGAAATTGGACAAATTTTATTGTTAGATGACTATCTAACAATTATTATTTTCGATCCTGAAACAGAGATAATTACACAATGGATAAACTAGAAAAATATCGTAAAATCATTTGTCAAACCTTAACACCCTATAGGAATATTACTTACTCTAATGTTCCTGTTCATAACCGTGCAGCATTTGACCTTGAAAATGACCAATATCTAATTATTTCTGAAGGATGGAATAAAAGTGAGCATCTTCACAGTTGTTTAATCCATCTCGAAATTGTTGATGATAAAGTTTGGATTCAATGTGATAACACTGAAGATGGAGTTGCTAACGATTTAGTAACAGCAGGTATCCCCAAAAATGATATTGTCTTGGCATTCCATCCCCCAAAACTTCGTCAATACACTGACTTTGCTCCTATTTAAGCTCAAGAAAAACTGATGTTGATAGGGTTAGGTTTATTAAGTCTGTTAATGAGGAGAAAGAGAGAATAATTTATTAATTAGGATTATTAATTACCATTAAATCTACGCCATCAATGAAGATTCCACAACAACCTGAACTATATTCCCATTTTATTTTATAATTCCCATTACCTTGTATATGAGAACTTACATCACGTTTAATTTCCTTAAAAATGCCATTAAATCTTAGCTTTTTTTCTAATTCTTCTGTAATTCCAAAATTGTTAGGATTCATTTTATCAGGAACTTCTTGATAACAATTTAACTCATTACTTTTCCAAGTTGCTATCTTAGTAAAATTATTATTTTGTTGTGATAAATATATTTTTCCATTTGACTTACCACAGTCCGACAATAAAGCTTGTCCTACAATATAATAAGCTGCATTGTTATTATAGTTTTTAACTTCTAGTGTATAGACATTTTTATTGGAGTTACTTCCCACCCATCCTAAATGAGCATCAGAAGAAATGATAATTTCTTGACCTGGTGGTAGTTGTTGTTGGACAGATGGTTTGGGGAAACTATTCCGAAAAGTTGCTATAGCAAAAAGTAAAATACCTATCAATAAAGAATAGAAAATTAAAATCTTAGTTTTTTCAGAGGATTTACGAAAGAAATATATACTAATTGCAGATATTATGATCATCATCAAAGCAAGAATTCCTAACTCACTTTTTGATGCTTCACTAATAATTTCTGGAAGTTGCTCAAACAAGTTTTTCATTAGTCCCAAAATTGTTCAGAGTAAATATTAAGACATTTTATTTTACCGTCATTTAAGAAACACGAGGATTAACTATTTTCCCCGTCTCACTTTCAGACTTTCTTCTTCATTATACTTCTCTAATAGTGATAGAAAAGCGATAAGATGATCTACTTTTATTTTATACCCGTAATAAATAACATCATCCCACACAAAATAAAAGATTATAGTGTGGGATGATGTCAGATCAGTGGAAGTTAGCTAGTGTAAGTAATTAACACAGATAAACCCCATCCTCTCCTATTTTGCCTTCTCCATTTAAGACATAAATACCGGCTGAGTTGGCTTTAACTTCAAAACTGATGGAGTTACTATTTACATCAATACTGTTACCCGTCACCGCATCACGATAAGTACCATTGTGGATATCATTAATAGTAATTTGTTGTTGGCCACCGATAGTTAAACCTACCACAACATAACTATTACTACCTTGATCTTCCCTAACAAAACTCATCCCACTTCCCCACTCATTAACTTGACTCATGGGGGCCTTTTGTAAAGCAGGAACACGACTACGAATTATGTTTAAGCGTTTAATATGTTGATACAAAGGATGACTTTGAGTCTTTTGAATCGTATCGTCTTCTAAATGATCCCCAAAATAAGCTCTTCCCGTCTGATCCAAGGTATCATCATTGCCCATAATATCCTGGGGTTTACCCTTCATAAACTCGATTTCTTCCCCATAATATAAACAAGGAATACCTCTGATCGTCCACAACAAATTATAGGCAGCAGCGGCCCATTCTGTATTGCCTCGGAAGCGATCGCGGAAATCATTATCTGGGCCAACATCATGGTTTTGTAAGAAGGTAACTAAAGTAGTTGCATCTCCATACACCCAATCATTAGCTAATATAGCCCCAATACCATTAAAACTACCCCGACTAAGGTTATCCCGAAAGGTAGAAAATAGGGAAAAATCTAACACCGAGAAACCAGAGTCTCCCCCAGAGTTGGGATCTTTGGGATCGTCTCCTAAGCGTGTATACCACCAAGGCCGTAAAAATGAAGGTGCATTATCATCCCCAAATAAATCACCCCATCCGGTTCCCTTAACTAAGTTTTCTCCAAAGACAAATAAACTAGGTTTATAAGCTTTCCACGCATCGACATATTCTAGTAAGTTATTACGTTCAACGTGCTTCACTGTATCAATACGTAACGCGTCTACTCCCATATCTAAATACTGACAAATAGAATTGATTAGATAATCTTTGACATTATCCCGTCTTGTCGCTAAGTCGATAGTATCCCCAGCCAAATGTTTCGTCTGGATGGCTACACTTTCCCAGTCTCCCCCAGACATAAACCCGTCTTGATGATACCAGTTAGGATCTAAATTATTGGCATCGATCCCAAAAAAGCGGTTGGGGTTATAGCCTTCTTTGGGAACGGTTTCTCCTGTCACTGGATCAACTAAGGGGACCATCCCTTCAGGATCAGATGTTTGTCTCTCTTTAAACCAGTCAGGGGCCACTGGGTTATCATTATCTTCCCGAAACTCGCTTTGATAGTTACCTAAGTTTCCTTGATAGGGACCATATTTAATTCTTCCTTGTTGTAATCCATGAGGTACATAATATTTCACAGGAAGATGATCGATCCAAACTTTTCCCCTGATACCATACTGACAAGAATGGTTTACCACTACATCTTGAATGATTTTTAAACCTCTTGCGTGTGCTTCGTTGATTAAGTCTTGATAGGTTGCGTCGGGAGACTCTAAACGAGGGTCAACTCTTGTCCAATCATAAGCATGATAGCCATGATAATCTAAACCACTTCTATTTTCTACAGGAGGAGTGATCCATATAGCAGTAAACCCTAAGTCTTTAATATAGTCCAATTTTTGGATTAACCCTTTAAAGTCTCCTCTCCAATGAGGATCTTCTGCTTCTCCTCGATTATTAAATTTAATGCGATCGCGACAGAAAAAGTTATTACTGGGATCACCGTCATAAAACCTGGTTGTCAACAGAAAATAGATTGTTTCTTCCCGAAAGTCTCTCGCTTCGATATTATCCCCGACATTGTAATAAAAATCAGCGTAGGTTTCATTTCCTGCACCATCTATGACCAAAAACCTCACATTAGTTGTCTTGTCGAGGATCATTTTTGGCCCGGTTAAACCATTGATCGCATTACCCCTAAGATATATGTTGCCATTTCTAGTGGGTTCCGTGCCATCGTTGGTATAGTAAGCAACCACAGGGGCCTCTCGATCATCTTTGAGAGTAAATGTCGGTGCGATCGCTTCTAAATATGTCCCGGAGTTGACACTGGTGGTTATTGTCGGTTTTCTAAAGTCTGCATTGGGATCTATAGTATATATAAATTCAAAAATAGCACCTATTTCTCCTAGTGCATTACGTCCTAAACAACGCAGGGTTGTGTTAGCTTCAATGGAAATAGGTTGTTCATATAAGTTTGAGTTAACTGTGGGTTCACTGCCATCTGTTGTATAGTAGATAGCGTCGTCATCATTGTTACTGGAAAGGGTTACAAGTTGCGACTGTTGATAAGTTGCTCCTTTTGGTGTGGCAATAATTAAGGGAAGTGCTGGCCGTTGTGGGTTTTGATCTGACCAACTATCTTTTAAGTACCATCCTTCTCTACTTCTTGTTAGGTCTTCTGTTTTTCTCCAACCTCCATCGTTAATGAGAAACTTGGCTGTTTCTGCTTCTGCAAACTCGTAACGATACCAGTCATTTCCTTCTGCTGTCATGGCAACTCCTGGCCAGGAAACTGACTGGGAAGAGGGCCGAGTTTCCCAATAGTAGATGTTAATGTTTTTATTCCAGGAAGGAGGCCGTTTAAAATGTACTATCAAAGGAGTTGCTTCAGTGTCAGGGTGGCGATCGTACCAAGTATCCTGCATAAACCAACCGTCTTGATCTCTCCAAAAGTCTCCGGTTTGTCTTCTATTACCATCGTTAAATAGAAAGTTGGCTTCTTCTATTCCTGAAAAACGATAGCTATACCAGTTATCACCTTCTTCTGTCATAGCAACCCCCGGCCATTCAACACTAGATGACAAGGGTTGGGTATTCCAGTAATAAATATTGACGCTTTCTCTCCAAAAGTTGGGACGTTTGAAGTAGACAACAAGATCGGCCATGATTTACGTTTCCCTTAAGCTGTTTTAAGGTCAACCTATCATCCTGTTACTTCACTTCTTAAGATTCTCACAATGTTTTAATATGCTGTTTCTTTTGTAAAGGTCATAGATATCATAGAGGTGAAGCAGTAATAATTGAACTATGACAACTGTATTAGACTTAAAACC
>NZ_JASJEB010000004.1 GCF_030064895.1 Crocosphaera sp.
AACATCTGACGAGAACGTAAACTAAAATCAGCAACATTAATTCCTAAATATAATAGCAAGAGACTTAAAATAGCAATATTCTTAAATTTTATACCTCCTTTTTCTACCCAAGTAACTAATAATAATAAACAGCCAGGTAAGACAAATATAACAGAACGGCCAAACCCAAATGCTAAAGTAAATTTTTTGGTAATAATATCTAAAATTAACATTAATAATAAAGGGAATAACCCCAATAATAAGCTAATAATTAGTAATTTTTTTTGATTATTTTTATATAGTTGCCATATACAATAAATTAAACCAAGAAAAACAAATAATCCAGCAATTGTCACCACATAACTAGGAAAAATACTCGACCAATCACCAACTAATAAATGAATTCCTAACACATCAAGAAATTCTTTTAAATGTCTAGTCATAGCATTTACCAAACCGCCTTTACTGGCAAAACGCCCTAAGTCAGCATTACTTAATTGTTGTCTCGTTCCCCACCAAACCCAAGGAATAGTAAGAATAATGCTAGTGATTAAATACAGCGCATATTGCCACCATTTTCGTCGATCTAACCATAACACTAAGACAGCAAATACTAAAAATAAAACAGCAAAGTAGTAAAATGTCATTAACCCTGATGCTGCGGAAAAAACTAACAAAATTGTCCAGAAAATGTTGATTTTTTTAGAAGAAAGATTGTCTTTTTCTGAGGTATTTATAGTTATTAATTCTAGTAAACACAAACTACTTAATAAAACCCAAAAGACTAATGAACAATACATCCTGATGTTTAAAGAATGAAATAGATAATAAGGATTTAATCCTAAAATTGCAGCAAATAATAAACCCCCTTGAAATCCTAATAATCTTCTTCCTAAACTATAAGCACAGCCCATAGAACCCAAACTAAATAACACAATAATACTGCGCATTGCTGCTTCAGAATTACCCCAAATTCTTAACCAAAAATGCTGTTCTAAAAAGAAAAGAAAAGGATGAGGTTCAGTAACTAAACCTTTAAGAAAACTCTCAAAAGTTGTTAAAATATCAGACAAGCTACTTTCAAGAGGAAGATTTAATAAACTATTATAATTGGCTAAAATAACTGGTACATCTTGAGGGTTTTGATATTGTACTTTTTGTCCAGTGACAAGAAGTAAAGATAAGACCTCATCATACCAAAATTCTCTACTACCCAAATTGACAATTCTGAGAATGACACCACAAGCGATCGCAACTAAAAGAATGATATTAATAGTTTTTGTCGAAATGTTCATCAATTAATTAACCTGTTGAAAATAAGCAAACATTTGTTATAATAGACGGAAAATGGGTATTTATTTAAAATTTTTTCTCCTCCTATGGTTAATCGAATAAAAACAATAGAAAATATTTTAGAAGATGTAGAAAATGATAGGGAACTATCAGAAACCGATGCAGTTACTCTTCTATCTCAAACTGATGAAAGCACAATTAATGCCATTCGTCAAACCGCCGATAAACTCCGTCAAAAGCAAGTAGGAAACACGGTAACATATATTATCAATCGTAATATAAACTTTACCAACATTTGTGAACAACATTGTAACTTTTGTGCCTTTAGACGAGATGCAGGGGATGATGGGGCATTTTGGTTAAATACAGAGCAAATTATCCAAAAAGCGACAGATGCTGTAAAACGAGGGGCAACAGAAATTTGTATGCAGGGAGGTTTAAACCCAGAAGCTAAAATAAAAGGAAGTTGTTTACAATATTATCAACAATTAATTATTAGTCTCAAACAAACATTTCCTAACCTCCATTTACACGCTTTTTCTCCCCAAGAAATTCAATTTATTGCCAGGGAAGATAAAATTAGTTATGCTGAGGTAATTATGACTTTGAAAAACGCTGGTTTAGGATCAATGCCAGGTACAGCAGCCGAAGTCTTAGATGATAAAGTAAGACAGATTATTTGTCCTGAAAAAATCAATAGCCAAACCTGGTTAGAAATTATTAGTTTAGCCCATTCTTTAGGTTTATATACCACCAGTACCCTATTATCTGGACATATTGAAACTGTCCAACAACAAATACAGCATTTAAGTAAATTAAGACAGTTACAAAAAATTGCCATAGAAAAGAATTATCCAGCCAGAATAACAGAATTTATAATCTTACCTTTTGTGGGAAAAGATGCCCCTTTACCCCTAAGAAAGCGTGTCAAACGAGAGCAACCCAGTTTAAAAGATAGTTTATTATTAACTGCAGTGTCTCGAATCTTCTTAGGAAAATGGATACCTAACCATCAACCCAG
The DNA here is from genome assembly GCF_030064895.1 of Crocosphaera sp. Taxonomy (GTDB): domain Bacteria; phylum Cyanobacteriota; class Cyanobacteriia; order Cyanobacteriales; family Microcystaceae; genus Crocosphaera. The sequence goes on from NZ_JASJEB010000004.1 coordinate 2,294, forward strand.
TTGGGTGAAATTAGGCTTAGACGGTGCAAAAGAAGCCTTAAGATGGGGATGTAATGATCTTGGTGGAACCCTCATGGAAGAGCATATTACCACGATGGCAGGAGCAATGGGAGGAACTTGTATGGAGGTAGAAACCCTACAAGAAGCGATCGCTTCTCTTAAGCGTCCCTATCAACAACGAGACACTTTATATCATCAAAATTATAGTTATTGTTAGCATCGTGAGCAAGTATTATTATTAACATAGTGAGGAGGATGCTAAAACTACTGTGTCTCAAAATTGTTGAAAACTAATATAAAGATAATCAATCAAATAAGGAAAAAACAGTTAGCACTGACTGCAAGATTAATCCAATGGAATAGTCATTTTACTTTCGGGTAATCCGACTTAATTCCCAAGTTCGCCAAGATTTAGACGACCAACTTTTAAGGATTTTACTTTCAGCAGCTAAACTAACTGCTCCACTGTTGTTCCCTAACCACTTCTATTATCAAACTTATCTCTCAAAGATACAACCCAAGTTTAAGGAGTTAAATCAGAAGTTAAGGAATTAAACATCAAAAGTGGCTCAAACGTATTTATATAGAGTATTTCAACCATTGAACAACTAACTGAGTATTAGCTTAAGATTCCATCAGAGTTGATTAGGTTAGGAAATTTATACAGATTATCTTGCTTAAGAGCATTTACCTTATTAAAAAATGGCTTCTCCTGTCAAACTAAAAGCACGAACCTCTGTGATTTCTACCTTGATTAATTGTCCTTTTAATTCATCTATATTTCCCTTAAAAAAGGTTAAACGATTGCCTTGAGTTCTTCCCATAACTTGACTCTTATCTTTAGGGTTTTGATCTTCCACTAATACCTCTTCTATTCTCCCTAAATATCTTTGGGAACGTTGTGCCGCCTTTTGTGCCACTAAATGGTTTAATCTTTGTAAGCGATCACTTTTCACTTCTTCGCTTAATTGTTGCTCCCAAAGGGCTGCAGGGGTTCCAGGACGAGGGGAATAAGCAGCAGTATTTAGTTGATCAAAACCAATATCATCAACTAATTGTAAAGTGTTTTCAAACTGTTCTTCTGTTTCCCCAGGAAAGCCCACAATCGCATCTGCACTAATAGAAGCATCGGGCATATATTCACGAATTTTATCGATAATTCTCCGATATTTTTGGTGAGTATAACCCCGTTTCATCGCTTTTAAAACCTCATTATCTCCTGATTGAAAAGGAATATGAAAATGTTCACAAACTTTGGGTAATTCGTCACAAGCTTTAATTAATCTCTCGGTAAAATAACGGGGATGACTGGTAGCAAATCTTAGTCTTTCTATACCGGAAATATCATGTACTTGGTATAACAAATCAGTCAACGTATGTTGATGTCTTCCACTTGGAGTAACCCCTGGTAAATCTCGCCCATAAGCATCAATATTTTGTCCTAATAAAGTAATTTCTTTGTACCCTTGTTTTCCTAATAGTTCCATTTCTGCATAAATAGCTTCAGGAGTACGAGATTGTTCCACACCTCTAACATTAGGAACCACACAATAACTACACCTTTCATTGCAACCATAAATAATATTCACCCAAGCGGTGACCGTACTATCTCGACGGGGTTTGGTAATATCTTCTACGATATGAATAGGTTCAGTCGCCACCACCTGATTGCCATCAAATACCTGGGTTAATAAATCTTCTAAGCGGTTAGCGTGTTGCGGTCCCATCACTAAATCTAATTCTGGAACCCGTCTTAAGATTTTCTCCCCTTCCTGTTGCGCTACACATCCAGCTACTACTAAAGTTAAATCAGGGTTTTCGTGTTTACGTTTAGCCTGTCTTCCCAAGTAAGAATAAACCTTTTGTTCGGCATTATCTCGGATGGTACAGGTATTATAAAGGATTAAATCAGCCCCATTGGGGTCTTGAGACCATTTAAACCCCATATCTTCCAAAATACCGGCCATGCGTTCTGAGTCAGCTTTATTCATCTGACAGCCAAAGGTAGTGATATGGTAACGGCGTGGGGTTGAGGTCATGGTTATTAAGCATATTTTAAACGTCCAATCTATAATTATATCAAAGACGCTTTTTTTCTTCTACTTCCGATAAACTTCTCTTCTGTGACCAATGCGGATTACCATAACAACTAATCTCTAATCAAAAACTTCATAGATAATTCGATAATCTTTTACACGAATTCCATAAGTATTCTCTTCTCCTACGATTTTTTTGCACTGACGAGGACGAGGATTAACCTTTAATTGCTCAAGTTTTCCTATAATTATTGTTTGAATATCAGCCGAAAGTTTTTTAAACTGTCGTTTAGCTGATGATTTCAACTCAACCTGATAATTCATTATTTTAATTCTTTTTTTAACTCATCTAATGAAGTTGTAGGCTCTAAATCTTGCTTTGCTTTGTGTAATGCTTTTCTGTCTATTTCATCTTCTTTTTCAGCAATAATTCTTTCTAAAAAAGCAAAAGCTTCTAGAGAAATTATGACTGCTTTTTCTTCTCCTTTATGGGTAATTATAACAGGAATATCGTCAGTTTGAATTTGCGCTATTATTTCGCTTAAATGATTTTGAGCTTCTTTAATTGTTATTGAAGTAACTTCTTCATTAGTCATTTTATCAACAATAATAGGTGTCATTAGATTCCCCTGATTAAAATTTGTACAGTCAATTTAGTTTCAATTATAGCGTGTTTCTTAACTTGGATAGCTATCTTTTCAGACTTTGACCTTACTGAAAAGTTTCTAAATAAATTATGAAATAGGGAACTATTAGGGCGACAAATAGGACAGAGACAAAGAATAGAAAAATCTTAACATAACGACCCTCAATCATCGCTCATGGGGTCTATAATGCGAAAAAACAATATACTGAGATATGCTGATGACTAAGACGACTCAACCCATTAAGGGTAAACACTTGTTCTTAACCCTGTTTTCCCTTCCGCTTATCTGGGGAGGAATCTTAGGTGTACCAAGTGCGGCCAAAGATGTTGATATCGAAGTGGGTATCATACAAAGATTCGGGGAGAAAGAAGCAGAAAAACTGACTATTAGTGCGACGAGTGGGGACAGTTTAACCGTTACCTTTAAAGATAGTCAGGGACAAACCAAAACCTTAACCACAACTCAACTAACTCTAAATATTGTTGAAGAATCTTTACCCCAATCAATGCTAAAAGAGTACATTGTTTTGAGCGATCATGCAACCTTTGAAACAGCAGAAGATAGCGCAAACCAATGGAAAGATAAAGGTATAAAAGCAGAAGTAACCCAACCTGGAAGATGGCAAGTATGGGCTAAAAGAGATGTTTATGAAACTCCTTTATTACGCCGTTTATTATTAAAAAATCTTCAAGAAAAAGGTTATAATGATGCTTATTTAGAATCGGCTATTTTAAATTCTAAATCTCAAGCAACTTTTACTATTGCGGGCAAACAATATCAAAGTGATTATTTAGAGATTATTCCAGGAAAAAATCCCATACAGGTGAGTCATTCTCAACAAAAAACACGGCGTTATGGAGGCAGTTTAAAGCTACAACCAAACTCTTACGGGACTTATACTTTAGTCAATGATGTCCCCTTAGAAACCTATTTGAGAGGAGTCGTTCCCCACGAAATAGGTCCCCAAGCACCGAAAAATGCAGCCAAAGCGCAAACAATTATTGCCCGTACCTATGCTTTGCGTAATTTACGCCGTTTTAAAGCAGATAATTACGAATTATGTGCAAGTACTCATTGTCAAGTTTATTATGGATTGAGTGGAACCAGTCCCAAAGCTGATCGAGCGATCGCAGCCACCAAAGGATTAGTTTTAACCTATAATAATGAGTTGGTAGATGCTCTTTATTCTTCTACTACTGGGGGTGTTACAGCAAGTTTTAGTGATGCTTGGAATGGGGAAGAAAGACCTTATCTACGAGCAGTGATTGACTCTCCTAAAACTGTTTGGGATCTCTCTCAAAAATCTTTAGCTGAGGAGGAAACTTTTCGGAATTTTATTCGTTTAAAACAAGGATTTAATGAAAGTGGCCGCCGTGTTTTCCGTTGGAACCGTAAAGCTACTCTAGTAAGTTTAACTAAAGATTTAAAGAAATATCTAGAAAGACGAAAACATCCACTAAAAGACATCAAAAGTATTCGCTCGATTGAAGTCACAGAACGTTCTGATTCTGGACGTATTTTAACCATGATTGTGCAAACAGATCAAGGAACAATTACATTACAAAAGAATGAGGTTCGCAGTGCTTTCGGTCCACCAATAAGCACTCTTTTTTACCTCGATCCTATCTACAATAGCCAAAAAGTATTAACAGGGTATGCTTTTGTCGGAGGTGGTTTTGGCCATGGGGTTGGCTTAAGTCAATTTGGCTCTTATAATTTAGCTAATTTAGGTTGGAGTCCTGAGAAAATTCTTGCTTTTTATTATCCTGGAACAAAAATTATTCCCCTAGATAATTCAATTGTTTTTTGGAGAGAAGAAGAATAACAACTAACTTTTTCTGTAGAGACATTTCGGTAAATGTCTCTACAGGAATTTGAGATCAAGGCCACAGAACAACGCGCATAGTAGTATCGGTGAGGGCAAAACGATCGTTTTTACAAATGTTTAATTCACCAAACCCTCCTGGGGGAACTTCATTGCCATTGATATCTTTAGCAAGAATATCATATAGACAATTACCTTCTTGGAAAGTTATATCAATAGGAATACTATCACCAGGTTTTAAGGTATAAGATAGTAAATCACTTCCCCAATACCTTGACCATTCAGGAGAAACATATAAGTCAGTAATGTTGGCTTCTGTATGATTATGAATGATGAGGGTTCTTCTATTCGCTTTGGCAACTTCTGGAGTACCTAAAACGATGGGTAAAGCTACTAAAGTTCCAATAGTTAGATTAACCAATAATTTGCGGTAATTCATAGCAAATCCTCCATTAGTATTCAGCACAGAAAAATAGATTTAATTAAGGCTTTATTTCCTTTCATAAACATCACTGTTGTGCTGAGAAGATCCGCTCCGCACACCCTTTTACTTTCATTGTAAAATTATTTACTTTCAAACAGAAAAGATTACTCAAAATTGACAAGAAAATTAACAATCAGTTACTTATGCTAGAACATTAGTGAACAGTCTTTTAACTGTTCACTGTTCACTTATTAAGGTTTAACTTCTACAGATAAAGAGGTTCTTGTTTGTTGATAAACGGGAACCACTGTTGCGGGTAGTCCTTGATTTTTTAGTTCTTGTACTCGTTGTTCTGCTTGTTTAGAATTTTGGAAAACTCCAGCATGAATAACCCCTTCACTTTCGCGAATAAAAGCCATGGGTTCAATAGTTTTAACTTGGGATAATAAAGAATTGTTTTGACCGGCCACTTCAACCCGATAAAGATTAGCATTTTGAGTAGGTTGGGTATTGATCGTTCTGATCTCAGAAGGAGCCGTATCTTCAGTCAAAGGTTGAGTACGTACACTTTGGGGTGCAGAGAAAGTGTACTCTTTAATTGGGGTTGAACTCCCTTCAGTAGCAGGAGTTACTGGATTAATAGGAGATTCAGAATTGACCATTTTAGGCACAGGAGGTGGCGGTAACTCACGGTTAGAGGTAGTTTGCGCCAAACTGACTGAAGTTGAACCAATGGTTAATAGGAAAAAACAGAACCAAGTGGAAGACTGTTTTAAGTACGAAGGGAACTTACTGATCTGCTCAACGGTCTTGGGAATTAAGCCATAGCTCGTAGTAAACATAATTTAAACCTGAAATACACACATCCTCACACCGACAAGGAACAAAAATTGTCTTGAGTTCTTCTCGGCTTAAACAATATTGTAATACTTAAACAAATTACCGTGTGGATTGGTAGACATTCTTTATTATTTTTAAACTATAGGGTTTCTCCGACTCATGAGGGATAGCTTGGTTTTGTTTTTATTCCCTGTTCCCTAATAGTAAAAACTCCTGTCCCTCATAAGTAGCAGAACTGTTATAATTCATTAAACCAACCTTCAAAGCGATCTCCTAATGCTTTGAGAGAATATTCCGTTTCTGCTTGTTGACGACATTGTTTCCTCTCAATCTTATGCAGGTTATTAATAGCAGTTACTAACCCAGAAATACTATCAGGTTCCACTAAAAATCCTGTCTTTTCATGTTGAACAATTTCAGCAGGGCCACCCCGACTATAAGCAATAACAGGAACCCCACAAGCTAAGGCTTCAATAGCTACATTTCCAAAAGCTTCTATCCATCGTGGAGTCATTAATAAAGCCTGACATTTGCCTAACTTTTCCTGCAATTCTATGGTATTAAAAAATCCTTCGTATTGATAAGGGGCATGAGGATATTTTTTACGAATAGTTTGCCAGTATTCCTCGTCAGTAATTTTACCAAAAATTTTCAAAGGAATATTAACAATTTCTGCTGCTTCTATAGCATCTTCTAAGGCTTTTTCTGGGGATAGTCTTCCAACCCAAGCTAAATAATTATCAGGGCTTTCACAATAATTATATAAAGATAAATTTAAGCCACTTCCTAAAATACGACACGCATCATTAAAAGGAAAAGTGGCAGCTTGAGAACGAGTATAAACCCCAATATTTTTTGGATATTTAACAGCTACTCGGTTCATCATCTCATCAAAAGTATCCGTCATTGACCCCATACTGATAAAATGAGCAATAGGAGTAGTAAAAAAAGGAGTAAGATAAAAAGGTAGCCAATCAAAAGCAAAATTAACGATTAAATCATAATCATTTTGCACCTTTCTCCCATAGTCCCACATATTAGCCAAAACAGAATTTTCAGGCAAAATAATTGGTGTATCCCGATGATTATTTTGAATCATTTCTTGACAAGTTCCTGAAATTTCTTGACAAGAAATATGCTCAACCTTTGAACCTTCTGGTCCAACAACAGTTACTTGATGTCCCCGTTGACTCATTTCTTGGGCTAAATTGAGTAAAGTTAACTCAACCCCTCCTCCGATCCCTGATCCTAAAGGTCCCACAGGGGTTGACAAAAATAACAACTTCAGCATTGACTCTCAAAAAAACATAAATTCCAACATAGATGTTATCCTAAAAGCTAAATTTGTCGATAATCTATCTATTTTTCCATTGTCTCATAATTGTTCTACTCAATACAGATTATTGCCCTTACTATGACTTCTGTAAACCCTCTCAATCAAAACCAACAAACCATAGAATTAGCCCCAAGCTATAAAATTCCTATTATCCTAGTCTTGATAGCGATCGCCATCCTAATCATACAACCTTGGGCTAGTCTTCCTGTAGCATTACTAGGTTTATTCCTACTATTACAAACTGTTACTATCCGCCTAAAATTTACTTCAACCACTTTAGAAGTGTATCGTTCAGATAAGTGTCTTCGTAGTTTTCCCTACAGCGATTGGCAAAACTGGGAAATTTTCTGGCAACCTGTCCCAATTTTATTTTATTTTAAAGAAGTAAAAAGTATTCATTTTTTACCTATTATATTTGATCCCCAAGAACTTAAGGCTTGTTTAGAGCAGTTTTGTCCTCTTGAAAAAATACAAGCAACGTGAGTTCGGAGTTCGGAGTTCGGAGTTCGGAGTTATAATTTTTTTAACGAGAGAATGAAGGTTTGAGACTTCTGATTTGAATCAGTTTTCTCGAAATTTCCTTATATCGAACTCAGGTAAGCAAATGAGTTGAAATAAGCAACAACTCAACCATAAAATTTCTGGAAAAATAGGCAAAAGCTAATAATTTTAGTGTGATTTTTTCTAGCAATACCAATTTCTTAAATTTCGGCTACACATCTCCGTAGGGGTCAACGCCCTTTGAACGCTACAATATAAAATTATCTAGTCTAAGTTGATGAAAATGGTATCAATTGCCAGACTCTCAAATATTGAACTCTGTCCTTAAAATATAAATCTATGACCTCAGACGTTCCCCAATCTTCTAACATCGACCTTACTCCTAATACACCTCAAGAGGACGTTGCTATTGAGAAAACAGAAGAATTAGAATCACTAAAAATTCCCGATCTAGAAGGGGAAAAAAACCCAGTTGTTGACTCATCAGATCAAGATTTATCCCCCATTGATGAGAAATTATTACCCGTGAATTTAGAAAAAACCATTGAGGAACTTACCCAAGAGGTTGAAGAATTAAAACAACATAAACAGGTATTAATCGCTGAAATAGAAGCCTTAGAAGTCAGCAAAGCCCAAAAACTGTCAGAAAAAACCCAGACAGTAGAAGCAACTTTAGAAAAAATGATTGTTGAAGGACTCAAAGAACTTCAGCAAAAAAAACAAACCCTGGAACTATCTGTAGAACAATTAGAACGTCGTCGAGACCGAATTCGTGAGGAAATGAAGACCTCTTTTGCAGGAATCTCTCAAGACTTGGCTATCCGTGTACAAGGATTTAAAGATTATCTGGTGGGCAGTTTACAGGATCTCGCAGCAGCGGCCGAACAGTTAGACTTACCAACTCAACAGAGTTGGGAAGAACCATCAGAACCAGTCAACTCTCCTTCAGTAAGTAACTCAACACTCCAATTTGCTCCTCAAGAATTCGCGGAACAAACCCGTAAAATTCAGGAAATTTTAGAACAGTATCGCAGAAACCCTGACTACTATGGTCCTCCCTGGCAGTTACGTCGAACCTTTGAACCTATTCATGCCGAAAGAGTCCAGAAATGGTTCTTTTCTCAAGGAGGGAGAGGTACAATCAAGTCAATGGGAAGTCGTTTACAAAATATTTTAGTCGCTTCTGCTGTTATTTCTGTCTTGAACGAACTACACGGCGATCGCACTCGTTTTCTAATTTTGGCCAACACCCCAGAAAGACTAGGAGAATGGCGACGGGGACTGCAAGACTGCTTAGGTATTTCTCGTGGTGATTTTGGACCAGAAAGAGGAGTTGTTCTCTTCGAGTCCCCAGATGCTTTGGTTCAAAAAGCAGAAAGATTAGAGGAAGATGAGTTTATCCCTCTGGTGATCATCGATGAAACAGAAGAACAAATTAGTCTCTCTTTACTACAATTTTCCTTGTGGTTGGCCTTTGCACCAGATCCACAGCAAATGAATAGTTATCTTTATTAATTTTCTTAGTGACTTATGGCTTTTTTGATTAGCGCATTACTAACTCTTATCGGCTATTTACTAGGTTCAATTCCCACAGGATACTTGACCGCATTCTATCTTGAAGGTATTGATATCCGTGAACATGGTTCAGGATCTACAGGTGCCACCAATATTTTACGGACAGTTGGCAAACGGGCAGCGATATTTGTCTTCATAGCAGATGTAGTTAAGGCTATGTTAGCTGTTGTTGTGGTTAAATTATGGTTTTTGCTGCCTTATGCTGATCTTCTGCCTTTACAATGGAAATCTTGGTTAGTTGTTTTAGCCGCGATCGCTGCTATTTTTGGTCATAGTAAATCTATTTTTCTCAATTTTACAGGAGGAAAGTCTGTGGCCTCTAGTTTGGGAGTGTTATTGGTACTTAACCCCATTGTCGCTTTAGGTACGTTAGGCAGCTTTTTAGTGATGTTAGCTTTATCCCGTATAGTTTCCTTGAGTTCTATTACTGGAGTTCTTGCTGTTAATATCCTCATGTTTGCCTTACATCAACCTTTACCCTATTGCTTATTTGGGGTAATTGCTGGAGTGTATGTTACGTTCCGTCATCGTACGAATATTATGCGTATTTTCGCAGGAACTGAACCGAGAGTTGGACAAAAATTACAACAAGAAGGAAGTTAATTATTTCTGAGTTTGATCTTATTTAGAGTACCGGGAGGCAGTTATAATTCTTATTAACTGTCTCCTGGTTTTTTATCATCTTTTTTATCATACAAAAGTTTATGGATCGAGAAACATTTAAAGAAATTTACTACAATAAACTTACCTCAAAACAGAGGCAAGCCTTACAAGGATTTTTATCAGGGTTGTCAGATTTAGATATTGCTTACAAAATGGACGCAACAAATCGAGCAACAGCTACTAAGCACTTAACTAATGTGGGAAAAAAGTTCGGTTACCCCCCGGAAATTGAACCGGATTATCGATTTATTTTAGTAGAATTATTTGCTCAATATTTACCTGAGTTAGTGAGTAAGAAAGTTTTAGATAGATATGGATTATTTAACCAAGAAATTCGCTTTCCTGAGGGAACAGAACCGTTAGGTTCCCCTTTCTATGAACTTCGCTCTGTTGAAGAAAGTTGTTATGCAGAAATTCAGGAACCTGGGGCATTAATACGAGTTAAAGCTCCCAGGAAAATGGGAAAAACTTCCTTGATTAAAAGAATACTTGCTCGTGGTAAAAAGAAAAATTTTAAAACAGTTTACTTGAATTTTAGTTTAATCGAAAAGCAAAAAATGTCACAACAGGAACAATTTTTAAAGAGCTTTTTTGATTATATCTTATTACAGCTGTCTTGGCCCAATAGTGGTGAAAGACAAGACTTTAATATGTTGAAATTAACTCATCAATTAGAAATATTGCTTAAGCAGATTCCTGAAGGAATTATCTTAGCTTTAGATGAGATTGATCAATTGTTTGAATACCCAGAAATATATCAAATTAATATTACTTATTTAGTCAGGTTAACAGGTTTTACCTTTGAAGAATCTAAAGCAGCTTTATTACCAGGATTAACCGATGATTTACAATGTGCTGAGTCTATTCTTAAACAAATTTTAGATTGGACAGGTGGACAACCTTTTTTAACTCAAAAATTATGTCGTATTGTTCAACAAAAAAACAAAATTAATAGTATTAATATTAATGAATTAGTCAAAGAATCTATACTAGATAATTGGGAATTTCAAGATCAACCTGAACATTTGAAAACAATTCGCGATCGCTTATTAAATGATGAGACAAAAGCGATTCAACTATTAGGATTATATCAAGAAGTTTTATTATCTAATACTAATTCATCTTATTTTCCTATAAAAGTTGATAATTCTTTAGGACAAGTGCAGTTAAGATTATCTGGTATTGTTGGAATTAAAGACAACTATTTACAAGTTTATAATCCAATTTATGAATATATTTTTAATTTAGATTGGGTAAAAAGTAAATTAGCTAAGTTACGTCCCTATGCAGCAAAAATGAATGCTTGGATTGAGTCTAATTATAATTCAGATTACTTATTACAAGGAGAAACATTAGATGAGGTTATTAAATGGTCAGATAACCAGAAACTAAGTTCAATTGACTATCAATTTATTACCGCATCTCAACAGTTTTTTGTTAAACAAGAAACCTTAGAAAAAGAAGCAAAAATTAAGGCAAATTTGCTGTTGCAACAAGCAAATAAAAAAGCAAGACGGTTAGTATTAGGTGGGAGTATTTTTTCAATTTTTTCATTATTTTTAGTTGTAAGTAGTATTATTTTTGTCCAATATCAGCGTAAAAAAGCTAACATTTTTCAAAACCAAGTCAAAACAATACAACAAAGTTATAATGCAGAACAACAATTTAATTCTCAACCCTTAGAAGGTTTATTATCAGGAATAAAAGCTGGAGAAAGCTTAGAAAATTTAGTTGATAATTTGTCATTTATTGAACAATACAAAAGTTTTTCACCTGTATTAGTATTACTAAAAATTTTAACTGAAATTAAAATTTTTAATCAAGTTCAAACAAACATTGAAAATGTAAGAAGTCTTCAATTTAGTCCCCAAGGAGATTTAATTGCTATTTCGGGAGATAACGATCTGATAATCTTATCAAAATCAGGGAAAATAATTCAGACATTTACTTTAAAATCAGAAGACTCAATTAAAACATTACAGTGGGATAAGATAACGCACAATCTGATTATAATAACAACAAAAGGAAATATTATGATTTGGGATAAAAATATTGATCAATTACAGTTATTGACTTCATATAACAATGATTTATTAAAAGCAAAAATTAGTTCTGATGGTCAAATCATTGCTATTATTACTTCTCAAAATTTAAGACAAGTTTTAGAAGTTTGGAAACTAGATAAAACATTAAAAAAAGAATTTTCTGTTCAAACATCAGGAGTAGAAACTTTGAATATTAGTCCTGATAATCGTATTATTGCTCTAGGAAACGAAGATGGAATAATTAAACTTTTAGATAGGGATGGAAATGTTAAACAGACATTATCAAAGCATGAAAAGTTTATTACTAAAATTAGCTTTAGTCCTGATAATAAAATGATCGCAACTGGAAGTGATGACGGGATAATAAAGTTGTGGGAGATGGATGGAACTTTGAAAGAAACACTAGAAGAACATCAAAACGGAATTACAGATATTCGCTTTAATCCTCACGGTAAATTAATTGCATCGAGTAGTGAAGATAAAACAATTAAAGTGTGGAAACAGGAGGAAAATTCAACTACTATTTTATCAAATTATAATAACGCTGGTACTCACTTTGATTTTAGTCCCGACGGCAAAATTTTAGTCTCGGGAAGTTACTCGAAACTGGTAAAATTTTGGAAATTAAATCAGGTAGGATTACCAACAATTACTGTCTCAGGTTCTATTGTTAATCTTGATTTTGATCAAAAAAATCAACAAATTATTATCAGCGATATCACAGGAAATATATCTTATTTTTCCTTAGCAAATAATTCTCTTCAAAAAGTAAACTTGAATCAACAAGAATCAATGTGATCGCAGATTAATCAAGAAAAAAATATAATAGCAACTGTTGATGATTTTTTCATCAAATTATGGACATTAAAGGGAGAATTAATCAAAGAAATTTCAACTAAAAATTCATTTATATCAAGTCTTACTTTTCACCCCAAAGAAAAAATAATAGCGATTGGAACTGATCAAGAAAAGATTGAATTATTAGACTTTCAAGGAAACTCAATTAATGTTATACCAACTCAACCCGGTTGGATAACAAGTCTGAGTTTTCATCCCCAAAAAAACATAATTGCATCGGGGGATGAAAATGGGATAATTAACTTATGGACAAAGGAAGGAAAGTTACTTAAATCTTTAAACAATCATCAGCAAGAAATCCTGGATTTAACCTTTAGTCCCGATGGTCAATATTTAGTATCTGCTAGTAAAGACACAACCTTAAATTTGTGGACAGTCGAGGGTGAAAAAATCAAAACTTTGAGTGGACATACCCAAGACATTCATCAAGTTGTTTTTAACCCTAATAGTTCAATAATTGCTTCTGGAGATGCAGCAGGAGTGATTAAATTATGGGATAAAGAAGGGACACCTTTAATCACCCTTAACGCGTCTGAAACAAAGATTAATAGTCTTCGTTTTACTGAGGATGGATTAAACCTTATTTCAGGGGATAATCAAGGTGTCGTTATAGTTTGGCCTCTACAAATACAAACATTATTGAATCAAAGTTGTCGCTGGTTAGATGATTATTGGTTAACCCATCCCCAACAACTCAAAGAAGAATATTCTCGTTGTACTTCTGCAAACCAAAATATTAAGTAATAGACTGTTTCAGCTAAAATGAGTTAACAGGAATTTGAGCATCTTGCTCACTTGCTGTACAAATAGCAAGCATGATGATTGCACGGCATTAACAGCCCTTCGGGCGAGGCAGGAGGCAGGGGGCAGGAGGCAGAAGGAGATATTTTAGTTAGTAGTAAAGCCTTTTTGCCTCGCCCAATTGGGTTTAAGTCCCCTGCCAAAATTTTTAATTTGGCAGTCTTCGGTTAGATGCGGGTTTAAATCCCCATCTATACCGACCTCCTGCCTCCTGCCTTTCAACTCCTGCCTCCTTTAAATTTTATTTGATGATTAATTTATAATCTCCCGTTTCTCCAGGTTCAAAGGTATTAGATACAATTATATATTGACCGTCTTCTGGCAATCTAGCTCTAATTTTTGCATTGAAGTTATTAGGGGAAATATCGTCATTCTGAGCAATGATTTTTTCTTGTTTAGGAAAGACTAAAAATAAGTTACCATCAATACGATTACTATTCATTTCAATTATGACTTCTTGACCAGCACGGCCAGAAAATTGATATCTATGATAATAACTATTATTGGGTAAAGTTTTTTCTCCTGCTTTAAAACTAGCCGTTATAATAGTACCTTCTGGGGGTAATTCTGGTACTTGAGATTGTCGGGTATTATTCTGTTGTGGACGCTGAGCAATTTTTGGAGCATTTCCCTGTTCAATAGCAACTAAAAAGGGTTGTAAATGTTTAACCGATAAGGCTAAACTAATGCCCATATAAAATTTCTTTCCTGTGTGATTAATCAATGCGGTATTTACCCCGATTACTTCTCCCTTGGAGTTTAATAATGGTCCACCAGAATTGCCACCGTTAATGGCTGCATCGTGTTGAATCATTCCTCCTCCTTCATGAAGACGACTAACAACTCCGTAAGTAAAAGTATTGTGAAAATCTTCACGTAAAGGAGTGCCAATGGCATAAACAGATTGACCTACTTTAACTGAATTAGCAGAAGCGAAAGGAAGAAAGGGCAAATTATTTTGATTGCGAATTTTTATGGCAGCTAAATCTATGCCATTTGGTTCAAAAGCTACGATATCAGCTACGGCTTTTGTTCCATCTGCTAACTTAATATCAACAGGAGAATTACTATCCTCAATCACATGAGAATTTGTTATCACTAATCCATCAGAACTGACAATAAAACCACTTCCTATACTTCCCTTATCAGTAAGAATAAGTACCACACTAGGACTCGCTTGTTCATAAACACGAATACGGGTTTTTTCTTCTGCTGTTTCTGCCGATACCGAAGCAGAAGGAATAATACTATTTCCCTTCAAATCAAAACTATCAATTACCATATATCCACCTACGCTAATTAATCCAGTTAGTAGGCCACTAATACTGAGTCGCAATAGTTGTTTTTTCATGGGTTTATCTCCTCATCTTTGATTACTTAACAGAATAATTCAATTCACCAAACTTGTGAGAATAGGTGCCGAAAATTTCTCCTTATCTTCCTTGGTGAATATTTTGGTGAACAAAACGTCACCAGGAATCTAAACGGTGCATAACAGTAGGGTGGGTTAGACGGCTATAATCGTTGTTATCTTTAATGTCGAGGTGAAGACCCCCGTTACACGAATGTTAACGGTGGGATGAAACCTCGACCAGTATATAAACTGCGGAGCAACAATATTTTAGCAACTGTTTGGTCAAGCAAGAAACCTTTGTGTTAAACTATATTTAGGCTTGCAAGGTTGGCATAAATGTTAGTCCTAGAGTTCAAAGTTAGAGCTAAAAAGCATCAATATTCAGCTATAGATGAGGCGATACGTACCGCTCAGTTTGTCCAGAATAAGTGTTTGCGCTTTTGGATGGACAATCAAAAAGTCGGCAAGTATGACCTCAACAAGTATTGTCGTGTATTAGCCCATACTTTTGACTTTGCTGACAAACTAAACTCACAAGCTAGACAGTCTAGTGCTGAAAGATCATGGTCAGCTATCTCTCGATTTTACGACAATTGTAAACGAAAGATTCCTGGTAAAAAAGGGTTTCCAACGTTTAAAAAAAACTGCCGTTCTGTAGAATACAAGACCACGGGATGGAAGTTAGACTTAACTACCAGAAAAGCCATTACTTTTACTGATAAGAATAATATTGGTAGAGTCAAGCTAGTAGGAACTTACGACTTAAACTTTTACCCGATTGAGTCCATCAAACGAGTAAGGTTAATTCGTAGGGCTAATGGGTACTATTGTCAGTTCATCTTGTCAGTTGATGTAAAAATAGACACTGAACCAGCTAATAGTGTAATTGGTTTAGATGTAGGTTTAGAGTCTTTCTACACTGACCAAAATGGCGACAAAATTGATAACCCTAGATTCCTAAGAAAAGGAGAAAAGAAGCTTAAAAAACTGCAAAGAAGACTATCTAGAAAAAAGAAAGGGTCTTCTAATAGAAGAAAAGCTAGACAGCGATTAGCTAAAGCTCACCTTAAAATAAGTAGGCAACGTAAAGACTTTGCTGTGAAGTTAGCAAGGTGCGTAATTTACTCTAACGACGTAATTGCCTACGAAGATTTAAGGATAAAGAACTTAGTAAAAAATCATTGTCTAGCAAAATCAATCAACGATGCAGCCTGGTATCAGTTTAGAGAATGGATAGAGTATTTGGGGAAAAAACACGGCAAAATCACTGTTGCTGTACCCCCTCACTACACTAGCCAAAAATGCTCTAACTGTGGAGAAATAGTTAAAAAATCTCTCTCAACAAGGACTCATATTTGTGCTTGTGGATGCCATTTAGACCGTGACGAAAATGCTGCACGCAATATTTTGAAAATTGGATTAAGTACGGTGGGTCACACCGGAACTTGGCTACAAGATAGCCTAAACGCTTTGGGAGAGGATACCGCTACTTTTTCAGGAGAAATCCTGTCTAAGCAAGTAACCTCAGTGATCAAAGAATCCCCCGTTACAGCGTGAGCTTAACGGTGGGAGTGTCAAGACAGGAATCTAACAATCAGTCGTAACCCACCATTTCAGACTATGACTTAGGAGTTTAACTCATGACTCAAACAATACCGGAATCAACTTATGAGAGAGATTATCACCAATGGACAATAGATCAAGTTAAGGCTTTGCGAGAGCTTCTGGATACTCATGGCGAACTAAGGCATCTAGGAACACTAGATTTAGAAAATATTATTGAGGAGATTGAAGCCTTGGGACGTAGTGAATATAATGCCGTAGTCAGTTTATTAATGAGACAAATTGAACATCGTTTAAAGATTGATTATGTTCCTTTAGAAGAGTGCTATAAAAAATGGCAGGTTGAGATACAAGCTTTCAGGATTGGGATTAAACGCAAGATTGCACCCAGTATGAAGCCAAGACTTGAAGCCGAATTAGAAGAAATTTATCAAGATGCTGTGAGTTTGGTGGTTTTAGAGTACGGCGTAAAAGTACCAAATCAATGCCCTTATAGCCTAAACGAACTACTACCTTAAAATGGGTTTCCTGGTGTATTAGCAGAGCGTAATACACCCTACTGAACCAATTTGTAATTATCGATTTTTTAACGACTTAACTCAATGGCCTTATTAGCATCTTCTCTAGCTTTTTCAGGCTCATTTAATCGACGATAAACTTCACTTCTCTCCTTATACAAATCTGCATTTTCTGGGTCAAGACTAATGGCTTTTGTATAGTCTTCTAATGCTCCTTGAGTATCATTCATTTTTAAGAGAAGGTTCCCTCTATCTCTATAGACAAAAGCATAGAGAGTACCATCATTGTTATCCATTTCTAATTTTTGTAATATATGTGAAGAAAACATTTCAAAATCTTCGGGAAGCTCTCCAATCCATAATTTATAGGTTCCAGGAGTTGGATCATTCATCAATTCAATAGCTTTATTAAAATCTTTTAAAGCGTTTTGCACTAATTGATCTTTTTTATTAGATACTGATGCTATTATTAACATATAATTACCTCTTTCATAATAGGCACCACCATATTTAGGAGCAATTTCAATTGCTTTATCAAGGTCTGCGATCGCTTGAGAGAGATAAAGCTTAATTATTGGCACTGCTTTCTCGAATTTTTCTTGTTCAGTCAGGTTTGTATTCGATTGCAGTTCTCGCATTTGCTGAAGTAAATTTCCGTTATGAATCTCTGCCCTTGATGAATAGGCTGAAGCATAATTTGGTTTTAATTTAATGGCTTCATTCACATCTTCCATCGCACCTTCATAGTCTTTTAAAAAATGAATTTTCACTTTAGCACGATCATAATAGTATTGAGCTTTATCTGGTTTAATTTCGATAGCTTTGGACATATCTTTGACTGCTAATTCACCTTGACTCGCCAAGAAATAGTAATTGCCTCTCACAAAATAAAGTAAATCATTTTGAGGATCTAACTCGATAGCTTTTGTATAGTCAGCTATGGCCTTCGGATCGTTTTTTAACAGACGATACAAACCTCCACGAAGTATATAATAATCAGTATCAGTGGAGTCAAATTCAATTAGTTTATTATAAGCATTGATAGACTGTTCATAATTTCCCAACGCATCATGAATACGTCCTTCACAAAAGTATCCTTCTATTAACCCTAATTCAAGGGACTGATTGCAATCATTTAACGCTTTTTGATATTCCCCTATTTTCCCATAAACTAAACTTCGTTGAAAGTAAGCAATACCAGAGGACTGAATTTCTATTGCTTGAGTATAGGCATTTATGGCATCAGGATAACGTTTAAGTTTATCTAAAATACTGGCTTTTTCAAGATAAAATTTTGGTTCATCTTCAATCTGTTTAATACCCTCATTGATAGCAACTAATGCTTCGTTTGTCTTTCCTAATTCATCGAGAACAATAGCTTTCTGATACCAAGCTTTTCCTTTTAAATACCAATTAGAAGTAAGGGGAATTACTTGCTCAAAAGCTTCAATCGCTTTTAAGTTAGTTTCATCCTTATTCTGTTGAGCATAAGCTAATCCTAAAGCATAATAAGGTTCAGCTAGATTCTCATTAAGTTGGATGGCTGTTTTAAAAGCAGAAATAGCCTCCGTTGATCTTTCGAGTCGCCATAAATTATTACCATAATTTAACCAGTCTGTTTCTGATGCGTTACTGGGAGGTTTTTCTACAACAAAAGCAGGGTGTTGTTTCAGACTTTTTGATTCATTTTCATTGAGAGGGGTTGGAACTTGATTAGAAATATTAAAAGAGGTAGTATTGACGTTTTTATCCTCAGCAAATTTCAATAAAGTGCTTGCAGGAACCCCATGAGCATAACCCAGTTGACGAGTTTCTGTTAAAGTAATCTGTTGTCCTTCTTCACCAGTATTAATACCAATAACATGACCATTAGTATCCAAAACCGGACCACCACTCATCCCTTTATAGGTAAGGTTACTATAAACTAATTCATAGCCAGAAATATTGATATCTAGTTTCTGTTGATCGAATAAAACTGCTAAGCCTCTTTCTCTTTGAAAACGATAACCTGGGGTAAATTTTCTCAGTCCATTTAATTCACCAGGAAACCCTGAAACGAATACCCATTGTCGTCGAGAAATGGGAATATTATATTGACCAATAGTTGCCAGTTGATAAAGATTTTTGCTCTTAAATTTAACAATGGCTGCGTCTATTCCTTTGGGTAAGATAATGTCTTGAGATTGGATATCATGCCGTATTCCATCAGGAGTAACTAACGTATAATTACTATTAATTTTTCCTGGTTCACAAGAGTTATGATTTTCACTTTCATTATAATCATATACAACATGACAAGCAGTCAAAACATAATAAGTATCCCCTTCTTTCCCAACAATAACCCCTGAGCCTATGACCTCTTTATCACTATCGATTCTAACTGTAATTTGTCGAGCAATATTATCAACTTTTTCCGCTATATTTAACCCTACTTTCCACTCATTAGGAATGAAAGCTAAGTTAGGAGCAACTGCCATAAGGGTTTGAATAGGAACAGCAAAACTTAAATCTCTATAGCTTTCTATGTGTTGTTCGTAGGGTCGAGAACCATCCAAATAAGTATAAGCATCGTCAAGAATAGGATTTTGTAGTAATCCATTTACCCCAATTAATTCCCCTTTCTCATTTAATAATGCTCCCCCACTCATTCCTGATTTAACTTCAATGTCATAACCAATTTGATAGCCACCTATAAAGGGTTTAGATGCTTGTTTTTTAATAGATCCTTGAGTAAAATAAAATTGCTCCGTTTCTTCAGGAAAACCAACAGAATAAACCGTACTATTTTCCTCTAAATTAGTGTTAACCGCTAAAGTTGCAACTTGATAACTATTAACAGATTCAAAAGTTAAAACAGCTAAATCATTACCTTCTAATGAGTTACCTTCACTAATAACTTTAGCTGTGTAAGATTCACCATCATTAGTAATAATAGTATTATCTGCTTTACTATTAATAACATGAGCATTAGTAAGTACAGTATAAGTATTGCCTTCCTTGCCAATAATGACCCCTGAACCTGCACTATTATCTGTTTCAACTTTAACACTAATAGCTTGGGCTTTTTCTTGAATTGTTTCTCTATTTAAAGCTTGACTAATCAACAAATTAGAAGGATTTTGCTTTAAAGAAACTGGTAAACTTCCGTAGGCAACCGACGCAATAAAAAGACTAGCGAGAGAACTTAAAATGAAGAATCGATTCTTTTTCATAGTTTTGAAGTAATGATATTTACAAGGATAAAAAAAGTAGTAGGTTAGTTTAAAGAATGAAACCCAACAAAATCGGATTTTAATGCACAAAATTAGTCGTGTCATTCCACTTAATTTTAGTTGCTTGTTAGAATCGTCAACTATAAATTATATTTCTGTGCCATAGTGCGCCCTACGTAGTGAGGAACTTCCCCTCCTGTTCCCCTCCTGGAAGGGGTTAGGTGTGGGTTGACTTCTGACTTCTGACTTCATTCAAGATTGTAGAAATTTTTCGATCTCAATTTCGTAATAAATCTGATAATCGTTATCGTTGGTGCTATGTCGAATAACTTTGCCACCTCGTCCCCGTAATCTATCTTTGAGGTGCGTTAATACTTGAATAGGATCATCAGAATTTCGTAAAGTTAAAAGAACAGTTATACACTTTCCTCGTATTTTTCTGGCAGTACAAATTACAGGTTGTCCATTAACTTTACTATTGGTGATGAAATTAAGACTCTCGTTATTAGCTGCCTCTTGAAAGCGACGAGAAACCGAACGACATCTTTCTAAAGGGGTAATAGTATCATTACCAACCCAATCATATTTCCAATAAATTATGGGAACTCTATCATTAAGTTGATGAGATTTAAAGGCATAGGTAGTAGGATAGGTTTGATTATTTTCCCTTCCAGAAGCACAAGTAAAGCGTAATCTTTCCTGGGCTTTTGCTTGAGGAGTTAGATAAAAAAAACTGCTATTTATTAGTAAACAAACAACCGTGGATAACCTTATTAAGGGTAGTTTCATTTTCTTCTTTGTTGTTATTAGGTAATAGGAGAAAGCCTTTATTTTTTTTCTGGGAAGATTGGATGAATTTACACCCCTTCTTCCCTTCTACCCGTCAAAGTTATTCAAGAGGGGTCTTATCTTCTACAGGAGCAAGTCTAAGAAATCTATCAAAATCAATTTCATAGTATTGTTGGGATTGTCCTGTAGCACTATGTCTAATCATTCCGCCTCGGCCATTCAATTTTTCTACAACTTTTGTTGTCATTTCAATAGGGTCATCCTCGGGACGAAGTGTTATTAAAGTGGTCACACAGTCGCCTCCTCTTTCTCGCGCAGTACAAATAACAGGTTGATTATTTTCCCAACCATTGGCGATGTATTTGATACTCCCATTATCATAAGCTTCTTGAAACCTTGAAGAAACTGCTTCACACCGTTTTTGTGGTGTCCATTCAGAATTATTATGCCAATCTTTCACCCAGCGAACCACCGCTTGTTTCCCTTTAGAAGTCCAAGCATAGGTAGTGTACTGCTCTTGTTCGCTTTGTTTATCATATCCTTGACGACAAATAAACTCTACTCTTCTATTACTGTTTTGAGCGAGTAATAAATTATTGTTGTCTCCACTCACTTCTTGGTCGATAACTGAGATATTTGATGGGACTGGGTTTGACTGAATCGCATTAGTAAAAGTCACTGTGATTGATAAACCTAACACGAAAATTGCTGACGCTTTGTATAGCATGAGTTACATTCCTCACTAAGTTCTTATGTGTTTGATTAGTTTAGAGTATAGACGACTTCACCACAGGGGTAATGATTGGTGAAGTTTTTTTCACCATCTGTGCAACCCAGGTGAATTGATATATATTGTTGGATAACAACATGAGATTATTGATTGTGAGGAGACAAAAAAATGCAGTACAAAACTGTAATTACTTCTGTTGCGACTGTTTTAACCGCTAATTTGGTGACCATAGTTTTACCCCTATCTGCTAGGGAAAATATTGTCAACAATAGCAGCATCAACAGAATGCTATTAACACAAAATAGTGACCAAGGTGAGTTTGTTTGTAAAGAAGGATACGATAAACGAACCAATCAAGACCAACCTACCACTTATTTCTGGACTCCTGAAGGCAAACGGGGGGTCATTCGTTGGGTAAAAGCTTGGGGGAATAGTGAACAATGGACACCTCAAACTCGGTGCGAAACTGTCTCTAAAAAGTTCCAAGAAGCATACAAAAATGGCAGTTTACAAAAATACATTACTCATGGTGTGGAAAATAATCAACCAGTTGTGTGTACAGCCTATGAAAAAGGGGGAAAATGTGTTACCACATTGATGACATTACGTCCTGAAGATGACCCCATTGAGATGGCTAAAAAGGTTTCTAATGGCTTAAAAGGTCGCGGTGGAGGAATCATTCACCATAGTTCTGAAGGCAAATCACAACAATACTACAAAATTAATTTTGACCGTTTTCTCAGACTAACACCTGTTGAATAATTTAGCAGTACCAAAATTAGTTGGAACCTTCTTGATATTCCTAAATTGTCATTCCGAGGAACGAGGAATCTCTTTAATACCAATATACCAATTCCAAAAAGTAGGGGTTAACGCTTCGACTACCCTCAACTTTAACCCCTACAAACAAAAAACCTAGGCCGATGAACTGCTCACCTTAAATAATATCTGTTCATTTTCTTCTCTCTTTTATTCAATTAACATTACTAAGCTTCAAAATAATGAAAAACATCAACTTTTTAATTCTCACTTCTTTAATAACTCTTTTGACAGCACCATTTGCCTATGCTGTGTTACCAGAATTATCTGAGAACGGGATCAGAAATGTGCTAATTAGTCAAGATATAAATTCTGAAAAAATTAAACAAAAAGCTGAAGCAATTACCGTTAAAATTAAATCGGATAATAGTGCAGGTTCTGGGGTAATTATCGCTAAAGAAGGGAATACTTACACTGTCTTAACTAATGCTCATGTTATTAATAGCAAAATTCCTAATCAAATTGTTACCATTGATGGTAAAAGTCATGAAGCAAAAGTCATTAAACAAGGTAATTCTTTGGAAGGTAATGACTTAGCTGTATTAACCTTTAATTCTTCTGATAGTTATCAAGTTGCCACTTTAGCTACTAACTCTGATATTCAAGAAAATCAACGGGTTTATTCGGTGGGTTTTACTGAAGAAACTGATGAATTTTATTTCACTCAAGGAAACATCAATTTACAAGCACCCAAACCCTTTTTAGGGGGTTATCAAATTGGTTATGATATTGATGTTAAATCAGGTATGAGTGGAGGTGCATTATTAAACGAAAAAGGGGAATTAATTGGTGTAAATGGACTACTGAAAAGACCTATTTTAAACGATGCTTATAATTATTTAGATGGTTCTAAACCTTTTGAGCAAAATATTCCTACCTATCGAAATTTAAGTTTTGCTGTTCCTGTAGAAACTTTAATGGAAGTTGCTCCGAATTTAGCCTTAATTCCTGATGAGTGGAAAACAGGGTTAAATGTAGCAGAAAATGTGGATAATATTGCTCGACAAATTACTGTCAGAATTGATAATGAAGATCAGGTAATAGGATCAGGTGCGATCATAGGAAAAGATGGGGATACTTATTATGTATTCACTGCTTGTCATGTGGTTTCTGATTATGATTGTATGTCAGGAGAAGTCAAAGATAATTATACGTTAGTAACTCCTGATGGTGAGAAGTATCCCTTGACTAAAAATAATATAATTTTGCCTGAAAAACTGGATGCAGCCATCATTAAATTTGAGAGTGAAAAAGAGTATAAAGTGGCAACTATTGGCAAATACAACACAAGCAGATTACAGAAACACTTAGTCTTTGTTTCTGGGTTTCCTGGTGAATTAAATGGGGTGAGAAAATTTACCGCCGGTTATCAATTACACCTAGATCAAGGGTTAGCTTCATCCTTCAGAAGTAATAGTGAAGATATCAAAAAATATGTCGATACTTCTGGTTATGAATTACGGTACACTAACCTCAGCAGGAAAGGAATGAGTGGCGGACCAGTTTTAGATATTAATGGTCAAGTAATTGGCATTAATACAGGACAAGACGGAGAACAGAGAAGCTTAACAGAAATAGGTAAATTAGGTTATGCCTTTGGAGTTCCTGCCTCAACTTTAATCGGTTTTGCTAATCAAAAACAAATCAATTTAAACTATGTCGATGAAATGCCTGTACCCTTAAAAGAACAGCAACTCAAAATAGCCAAACAACATCCAGCCTTTATTATAGAAAAACCTCCAGAAAATAGTAATGAAAATGCTTGGTTAACTTATGGTAATGAGTTATGGCGAATCAGACAATATAAAGAAGCTATTGCAGCCTTGAATAAAGCCATTGAACTTGATGATGATGATAATTTTGCTGAAGCTTATTATGCTTTGGGCTTAGTTTATAGAACCCAAGCAATAAATACAGGTAATGACTCCTTAGATATGAAGGCGCTCGCTGCTTTTGACCAAGCAATTTCTCTGAGTGAGGATTTCATGTTGAAAGGACAAGCTTGGTATTTGAAGAGTATTAGTCTCAGAAATTTAAGAAGAGATGAAGAAGCATTAGTTGCTATCAATCAAGCAATTAAAGGAATTTATCCTGATGATGCTACATTTTATAGACAACGGGCATTGATTTTACAGGACTTGGAGCGTTATGTAGAGGCAAAAGAAGCTTATGACGAGTCTCTGAAAATTTCTCCCTTACCTATAACCTATTTTTCAAAATGTTTACTTCTATTATTCGATATAAAAGAACCAAAAGCAGCTTTAGATGATTGCAACAAAGCCATTGACTTAGGTTTTATTGAAGCTTACTCTTATCGTGGTATTGCTCATTTTGCTTTAGGTAAAGAACAAGCTGCTTTAGATGACCATAATCAGGCGATCGCATTCGCCCCTAATAGCTCTCATTTATATCAAATGCGCGCTGGTATGTATTTCTTTACGGGGAAATATGAACTAGCGATCGCCGACTATAATAAAGCGATTGAAGTATATCCACAGAATCGTGATTTAGCCAGTTTCCATTTAGCCAGTTTATATTCTGGATTGGCTTTTGTGTATCAGAGGATGGATGATTATCAACAACAGATCGTCAACCTTACTAAAGCCCTTGAATTAGACCCCAGTGACCATCTAACGTACCAAATAAGAGGTCAAAGTCACAATTTTAATGGTCAATATAATCTAGCTATACAAGATATGACCAAAGCCATCGAACTTCAGCCAGATAATGCAGATTATTATCATCAACGGGGGGGGTTTAAATCTTCATTGGGTGATAATCAAGGGGCTTTAGAAGATTATAATCGAGCCATTGAGTTAGATCGGAATAATGCTTCAGCTTACTCGAAGAGAGCGAGCTTATATACAGATCAATTTCAGGATTATAAAAAAGCAATGGAAGATTATGATCGAGCTATTGAAATTAATCCTAAATATGGACAAGCTTATGAGTCTAGAGGATTATTGCGACACAAGCTATTGTCTGATTTACCAGGGGCTTTAGAAGATTATAATCGAGCCATTGCCTTAATAGAAGCTCCCGATCCTATTGTTGATTCTGTCTATCTGGGATCGCTCCCAGAAGATGTACCATCTAATTTTCCTTACCAATTAAAAACCTCTTATAACAAATATGATTCAGCTTACGGACAGAGAGGAGATGTTCGTTTGCAATTAAAAGATTATCAGGGAGCATTAGAAGATTATAACGAAGCAATAAGAAGAAATCCTAATAATGGAGATCATTATGTCGGCAGAGGTGATTATTATGCCCAAACCAACCAAGCAGAAAAAGCACAGGCTGATTACAAGAAAGCCATAGAAGCTTATTCAGAAACCCTCAAAACTGACCCCAAATATCCTAATCAAGTAGCTTTTGTTTATTCTAATCGTGCAAAGGTTTATAGAAAACTCAAAAACAATCAAGCCGCCATTGCTGATTATAGTAAAGCTATTACTCTTACTACTAATAATCCTAAATCTTTCTATATATTCAGAGGTAGTCTTTACTCAGAGATCAAAGAACATAAATTAGCAATTAAAGACTTTTCTAAAGTGATTGAACTTGAACCAAATTCTCCAGGTTCATACGTTTTCAGAGGATTGGAATATTTAAAAATTAAAAATATTCAAGCCGCCATTGAGGATTATTCTAAGATAATTGAATTAAATCAAAAGGCCGCTGATCCTCAATACTTTGATTATTATACGTTCCGAGGAGAACTATATCAACAAACAAAAAATTACCAAGGGGCAATTGAAGACTTTTCTACCTTCATTAAATTACAACCGAACACACCGGAATCAATAAAAGCTTATGCAAAGAGAGGTGTTATTTATACTCAAGTTAAAAATTATTCAGCAGCCATTGAGGATTTCTCTACAGTAATTAAATTAAATGAAAAAGCAGCTAATCCTCAATACTTTGCTGCTTATATGGGACGAGGAGAATTATATCAACAAACAAAAAATTATCAAGGAGCAATTGAAGACTTTTCTAGCTTCATTAAGTTACAGCCTAATTCACCCCAATCAATGCAAGCTTATGCACAAAGAGGTGTAACTTATACTCAAGTTAAAAATTATTCAGCAGCCATTGAGGATTTCTCTACAGTAATTAAATTAAATGAAAACATAGCTAATCCTCAATACTTTACTGCTTATATGGGACGAGGACGTTTACATCAACAATCAAAGAATTATCCAGAGGCAATTCAAGACTTTTCTACTTTCATTAAATTACAACCTGAAAATCATCAAGGTTATACCTATCGTTGTATGGTTTATACCGATTTAAAAGATTATAATCAGGCTATGAAAGATTGTAATCAAGCCCTTGCAATTGCTCCCAATAACCCAGAAGTTTATTTATCTAGTGCTGCTCTTAATAGTGGTTTAAAGAATTATTCAGCAGCCATTAAAGATGCTAATAAAATCATTGAACTTGCTCCGGCTTTTCCTGTTGGTTATTGGTTAAGAGGAGCTATGTATTGGGCGCAAAATAACCCAACTAAAGCCTTATCTGATTGTGAATTAGCATTGAGTAAGAATGATCAATTTGCCCCTGCAATCTCCTGTATTGCTTCCATAAAATATGAACAGGGAGACAAACAAAAAGCTATTGAATTATGGCAAAAAGCTCTTACTATTCAAGACGATTTAGCTGACACTAAATTAGCTTTAGCTGTGGGATTATACCATCAAGGACAACCAGAAAAAGCCTTATCTTTAGCCAAAGAAGCTATTAAAATAGATGAACGCTTAAAAGATATTAATCATCTTCAAGACAATTTATGGGGTAAACAATTAATAGAAGATACAAAACCCCTCTTGAATAAAGTTAAATAACGTAGGAGCTTAACGGGGGAGTATGTCAATGCGATACAACTACTCATGAGTTTATTCTTCCACAAACTGTCTTTCACAAGTCAAAGTCAAACATTGATTAGTAACTGGATGAACAAAAGAAAGTTGATAAGCATGGAGAAAATAACCACAATCTCCAGGAACATTAATTGTGTCCTTTTCCTTATTAAACCCCGTTTTAGGAATTCCCCCAACAACATATAAAGGATCACCCAATAAAGGATAACCAATAGTAGCTAGATGAATTCTAATTTGATGAGGACGACCGGTTAATATAGTAACTTCCAAAAGTGTTTTATCTGCATATCTTTCTAAAACACAACACTCACTATAAGCATATTTTCCATCAACCTTTGCCCCATAAATATAACCCAAAACCGGATCAGGTATTTTGCCAATGGGATGATCAATAACAAACTCATCAGGAAGATCACTTTTTCCAATTAAAGCATGATAGACTTTGCTGATTTTATGTTCTCGAATTTGTTTAGTTAAATTGGAACGAGCGATCGCAGTTTTTCCCATTAACATTAATCCTGATGTTCCTCTGCCCAAACGATGAATAGGAATCGGTTCATTTTGAGGATACTGTTTTTTCAACTGCCATAATAAAGTATTTTCTAAAAATCCTCCCCCTGGTAACACAGGAAGGCCAGAGGGTTTATTAACAATTAATAGATGATCATCTTCATAGATAATCTCAAAAGATAAAGGTACTTCTGGTTCTTGCCAAGGAGGACGATGATAACTTAACCATTGTCCCCTTTCTAAAACAGTAGTCGGAGCAACAGCTTGATTATCAAGAAGAATTTGACCCGACAAAATTCTCTCTAACCATTGTTGAGAACTAGAATGATGATAATATTTAGTGTAATATTCTATCACCGTTAAACCAGCATTTTTCGGTTTAATCTGTTCTCGATAAATCCAGCCATTATTCATGCTCTCAGTTTCTTCTTGGCCTTTTCCTCTTTCTCTTAGCAGTGCGATGTGCTTGAGGGAAACCAAGAGGTTTAATCTGTTGAGTTTGACGAACATCTTCGAGTTCTTTTAACTCTGTATAATCAACCCAGTGGATACAATCAACAGGACAAGTATCGATCGCCTCTTGGATGGTATCCTCTTCGTCTCCATCTTGATTGTAAACCCGGGCCCGCCCATTGTTTTCCTCGATATAAAAGGTATTAGGGGAAACATGAGCGCAGTGTTTACAGCCAATACAGGTTAACTCATCGACATAAACCCCTTTTTGTCGTAGTTGCCCCCCTAACTCCGGTTCTAACCCAGAGCGATCGGGAGCATCCCGAAAAATACCTCCTAGTTCTGGTTCTAACCCGGAGCGATCAGGGGTTAGGGAAAAATCAGTCATAAAAATCCTCAACTCTTGTCCATAACGTACGTCGTGACATCCTCCCACGCTGACTGCTAGGCAGTATAGCTTGGGCTTCCCAACTCACGATGGGATATTTCTGCCCACAGAGGTAAGTTACCCCTACGCCAGTTATCTAGGCTCATCACCCCCGACACCTCGACTTGACAGACGGTTTCCTTTCCTCTGAGTCCCAGAGTAGTAGTTTCGATACCTCGATTACAGATTTCTTGTGCGCTGGCCACATCTCTATCACATCGGTAATGACATTCAGGACAATCATGAACTCTATCAGAAAGGGTTTTTCTAACTTCTGCACGACAATTAGGGCAAGTTTGGCTAGTACCACGATGGTCAACCAAGCCAAAATACTTACCTCTTATCTTACAGACATATTTTAAAATATCCCTGAATTGCCCAAAACCTGCATCAAGGGTATGCTTGCCCAAAAAGCCTTTAGCCATTGTACGAAAGTCAATATCCTCCATAAAGATAGAGTCTCCCATATCACAGATTTTATGAGCTAATTTGAACTGATAATCTTTACGCTTGAAAGCTATATGATTATGGTGCCTTTCTACCTTCTGCCGAGCCTTTTCGTAGTTCTTAGACTGTCTTTGCTTTCTACTTAAGCGACGTTGCAGCAATTTCAGCTTGCGGTATTCGCTTTTGAAGAATTTACGACCTTTTTCTATATAGTTATCACTGGTAGCTAGGTAACTATATAGCCCGACATCTAACCCTAAAGCATGGCCAAAAGGAGCCTCAACTTCAGGTAAGTCAATGTCTGATTGAATGCTAATTACCGCAAACCATCCTATTGCTTTCTTGACTACTCTTACCTGTTTAATGACAAAACCATTAGGGATTGGACGGTGAAGATTTATCTGGACTTTTCCTAGTTTTGGTAGTTTTATTTGCCACCCAGTCAAAGGATTACTTCTGAATTGAGGAAATAATAAAGACTTCATCTGTCCGTATTTCTTGAACCGAGGAAAGCCAAATCCTCTATCACGAAAAAAGTCCCAGGCATCATGAAGTCTTCTGACATTAGTTTGCAAGACTTGGCTTGGAACTAAAGCTAAATCAGGATATTTCTTTTTAGCTTTTGGTAATTGGTTTTGTTGCTGATGATAACTAGGAAAAGGATAATCAGCAGACATAATATATTCTGACTCTAAACTGCACCTATCTACTCGACACTTACGAGAAGCAATCCAATCTTTTAACTGACGCAAAGCATAGTTATAAGAACAGCGACAAATTTCCAGCCATTCGCCTAACATTCTCTCTTGTTTGCTGTCAGGATAAATTCGGTATGAGTAGTTTAGAGTCAACATATCCTGGTGTTAGCACACAATCAATCTAGTGGTAATATAAGTTGTCTGAGCAAGTTTGTACAGTCGCACGTTAATATATTGGTCGGGCTGTATCCGCGCGCTAAAACCTTGGCGAGCGACCCCAGCTAATCATATTCACCAGCGTGAACGCGCGAGCAGGTACTCACCTGCGCTTCGATGCGTTCCCCTCGTTTATAGTGTGGGACTTAGCTCGAAATTAAAGTTAACAAGAACTTAAGCTGGTTAACTATGGAGAAAGCTTAGGGGCCTCAAACCCCTCCGCTTTCAACCAGGGGTGCTGACTATGCACTCCAGCGTTGAACAACAAGGCGAATAGAACCGTCTTCATTCTTTTGTTGTTGGGCAACTTGAAACCCTTGTTTCGCAGACTCATCAAGAATGGTATGCAGGGCATATCCTTGAGTTACTTTTTTCAAAAATCCGTCAACTGATAAAGGTTGTTGCCAATATTGTAAATCGGCAATTAATTCATATTCACTACCGTTCCAGCTAAAACCAATGTCATAGTTATTTTCTTGTTCAACTACGATTTGGGCTTTACGGGTTTGACCTTGATATCCTCTAACGGTATGGGGGCCTTCTTTCCAGTCGATACCCATGTCTTTGAGTGCTGCTTTGAGGGAGGTTAGGTTACGAATTTGGGTTTTAATGTTGCTAAAGTGTGACATATTCTTGGGAATGTTAAAGGTTACAAAGGGTAAGAAAACCAAGGCAAATAAACCATTACCAATCGCTAAAAGACGTTTGATTAGTCGCTTTTGTGGATTCAGTAATGGGTTGCTCATAGTATTGCGAAGTCTTTTCAGTAGAAACGACTCGCCCTAATTGGGCTTCGATCGCTGCTGTTACCTCTTGACAAGAGGAACCAATTATGCCCGTGACCATTTCTTTAACACGGCCATCAGGATAAATAACAAATTCTAGGGTTTCCATATTCATGGTTGATACTAGAACAAAAGTTTACACAAAGTTTAGGCGTTATCTTTCTCCGGAGGAGGATTAATTTCGCCCATTCTGGTCAAGACATAAATCTTGATCAACTTTAGCATTATTAATCAAATCTTAGCAAAAATTAACATTTGATTAGTGGTCGGCTCAGTTTATTGTAAGTTTCCCTTAACCTTCCGAAAAAAGTCAAGGGTAACTTTGCTGTCAAGGTCGGAAGTTAACAAAAATATACAAAATATACTAGCTGGAGTTCTGAGTTAGGGACTCCGCACACTTCCTACCCCTCCCACACTCTCTTACTCAAGGCTGCGAGGATCGAGGGCATCCCTCAAACCATCTCCCAGTAAATTAAAGGAGAGAACCGTAAGAATAATTAAAAGAGCAGGAGGCCAAATTAACCAGGGTTGAAGGACTAAAATGGAGGCATTGGTTGATACAGACAGTAAATTACCCCAACTTGGGTCAGGTTGTTGAATCCCTAAACCAATGAGACTGAGGACAGACTCAGAAACAATAAAACCAGGAACAGCTAAGGTAGCTGAGATGATGATATAGGTGGCCGTTTGGGGGAGTACATGACGAACAATAATGCGCCAAGGGGTTGCCCCCATTGCTTTTGCGGCCTGAACAAACTCTTGTTCTTTGAGGGATAAAACCTGACCACGGATAACTCTGGCCAGTCCCGACCAACCAATAAAAGAAGTAATTAAGACAATCAACAAAAATCTTTGCGCACTGGTCAAACTAGGGGGAAGTACAGCAGCTAAAGCCACTAAAAGATAAATGCCAGGGATTGTCATTAAAACTTCTACCAGACGCATCAAAACCGCATCGAGCCAGCCACCAAAATAACCTGCAATACCACCTACTAGCATTCCCAGGGGAAAAGAGATAATAATCCCCACTAGACCGATAAATAAGCTAATCCTGCCGCCAAACAGTAAACGACTGAATTGATCTCGTCCTTGTTCATCCGTTCCCAGTAAATTGAGTTTGGCCGGACCGACAGTGCCAAAAAGATGACGGTTGAGGGGTATCCCAGAAAACAACTCTACCTCTTCAAAAGAAGGAGGTAAAGGGAGACGAACTTGCAAGAATTGGTAACTGTCACCCTTAACCAAAAGACGAATGGGTGAGGGTTGCTCAAAATCGACGTTTAAACTGCGTTTTCCTGTTTCAACATCTGTAGGACTTTGAGTTGTGGGATAGACGTGAGGGCCAATAAAGCGACCATCTTGGGTTGTCCAATGAATTTGTGTGGGGGGAAGGAGAGAGCCATCAGCCTGGGATGTGTAAGGATTATAAGGGGCAACGAAATCCGCAGCAATGACGGCTACATAAAAAATTATCAGTAATACTGCTCCAAAGCGGGCTAAAGGATTATCTTTAAGTTTTTGCCACCAGTTCATAATTAAAGGTTAAGAATTTACTCAACAATTATAAACTGTTGGATTAGCTGGTCTATTTTGTTTCGTTTAGTTCCACTAAAATAACTGCATCATCAAAATTGGGAGAATCCTTTTGCTTCTGAAAAGAGATTATTTCCAAAGTGACTGGATCTATATTTTCGGGTGTAGTTGTCAAAAATTCAAACTCTACAAAATAGAGAACCTTGTTATCAGGAAGAAAGAAGTTGTAAGTATCACCTTCACCCTTCTTAATTAAGTCTTTACTATTTAACTGATTGACAATTTCCTGAAAATTGTCTGATGAACTAGGAACAATATCATTGAGCTTAGTATAATTACTGGTGTCATTAGTAGCATACTTGACGTTATCTGTAACTGTGGCATTGATCTCATATTGCATATTTTCACGGCTACATCCTCCGGATCGCGTTTCTTTGATATGAGGGTTAGCTCTTTCATTTTTATCAAATCGAACGGCAGAACCTCGGTTTGCCCCATCAACCCCACCCTCAGCTTTAGTATAAAAAACGGTTGTAACTTCATCACTGGTGGTATTGTCGTAACAAGGAATTTTCGCATACACAACATCAATAATTGCATTACCAGGTTCCTTAAATGTAATGTCTGGGTTAACCCGAAAACCAGGGATATCTCCTCCATTGCCACCACTGACTTCCGAACGGGCATGAGCCATACTTACCACTTCATACTCCATCTTATGGGCATGACGGCTTTCTTTCCTCCTAATACCTTCTTGTTCGTACCCCAAATGCTGGAATTCATGGAGGGTGGTACCGACAAGACTAAATTGTGCTAGTTGTTTATCTTCTCGCACACAACTAAAAAATCCCTTGACATCTGCTGTTTCTTTGGGAAAACGAAACCATTGATTACCTTCACTATCGGTATATACACCTTCTTCAGTGGGATCACGTGTTAGGTTGCGACAATCTTTTCGCTTGTCATCCAAGTCTACTACCATCATGTCTACAAGAGTGAGACTTCTCCACTTACTGGGTTTTCTGCCTTTATCCTTGTCTACATTCTCCGGCTCGTCTGGATGTTTATGGGTTCCATTCCCGTAGAATCCTGGTCCAAAACGTTTAATCTCCCCAGGACCACGCCAAACTCGAGCGTCATCGACCTCATCTATATAGTAAATCACTCGTTCATAAATTCCGTCAATTTTAAGAGCGAGAATGGGGGTTTTGTCAGGATGTTTGCTAAAAAAGGTGGGAGCAGATAATTTAATATCGTCAATGTTGGTTTCAATAGTTTTAGCAGTACGAATTTCTTCGCTAATAAATTCGGTTGCTCTGTTAAGTTCATATTGCATTGCTCCAGTGGCATTAGCAACTTTATTCTCCTTTAAAATCATAATCAACCCGAACCCCGACACCATGACAACCACCAAAGTCATGGCCGCAGCAATCATTAATTCAACAAGAGTCCAACCACCAGCAGGAGGGGATTTTTGTAAGAGTTTTAAGTAGATTTTTAACATAATTTTTTCTTAGTTTGGTGTTAATTTTTCACAGTAGTTAGCATCGATGGTGTTGTTGGCTGCGTTTGCATCGTAAATTCCTGTTCTCATGATTCCTAGTCCATCACTGATAACCAAGCATCTTTGTACACCTTGACCTTTTGTGGGTCGAACCACAAGAGTCCCTTTTTCTGTTGTTGTACCTTTAAAGGAAAAAGTCACACCCCCTTGGAGTTGGTTGCCATTCATGACAACCTCAACGCTTTCGGGTAATTCCCTGTCAACGCCACCTAGACAACCATCATTGTCTTCGTCTGGATCATCTCTATCAATATCAAGAGAAAAATAATCATCGCCGGACTTTTTCTCGATTTTAATGGTGCATTTTTTAGAGTTGCGAATGGCTTGTTTTTGGGCATCTTGCAAGGCCAGTTGAATTTGATTAAGACCTTGTTTGACTTGATCTCCTTGTAGCATTGCCATTAAACTCGGGGTGCCAATGGCAGCAATAATCCCAGTAATTACTGTGACAATCATTATTTCTAAGAGGGTCATTCCCCTATTCGGATGTCGGTGACAAAGCGCACTCAGCAACAGCGGCCGGCATAACTTCTGCGTAATTTTCAGCGATGATTGATTCGTCATCTCGTAAGGTGTCACCATCTTGATCTTGTCCTCCTTGACCTGGTACATAGGGTTCTCCCATTCGATAATAAACTTGTAAAACGTCGTAATTGGTCTGGTCATCCACTGTCATTAATCGGACCAGACGATAATTTTTATTGAGAAGATTATTGTCAAAATTTGGGTCTGATTCATTATCACTGCCGTTCATGAGTATTTGCACCACGACGTTTCCGGGAGCGTTGGAAAAGATTTTGTCTTTATTACTAATAGCTGGAGAGGATTTAGTGGTAGTGTCGTTATTACCGTGGCTATTTATATCTTTGCTTAATAAATCATCTAATTCGTTGACTAAATCTGCCCCAAAACCCTTATCTTTCTTGTCAATGGCGGCCGCTCCCCGAGAACGGTTACAAATTTCTTCATTAGTCAGATTACCAGGGTTAAGAACTGAACTATTTTGAATATTATCAAGACCCATATTACTGGCGGTTGCCTGTATTCTTTCAATGTCTTGTTGGATCAAAAAGTTAGCTTGAGCTTGTCTTTCCGATTTAACTTGTAAAACAGCGTT
Organism: Crocosphaera sp.; assembly: GCF_030064895.1. Taxonomy (GTDB): domain Bacteria; phylum Cyanobacteriota; class Cyanobacteriia; order Cyanobacteriales; family Microcystaceae; genus Crocosphaera. Next base: position 37,463 of record NZ_JASJEB010000004.1, read on the forward strand.
AATGGTCATCGCTTGTAAGGTTCCCATTAGAAAGGCTGAGGTCATTAACATCGAGATAAGGACCTCAAGGAGACTCAAACCTTGATTATTTTTCGGTTTTGAGCGATGAAGAATTAGTTTCAGTAGTAGTTTGTTCATCCTAAAATATGCGAGAGGAAACCCCGTCGTCTCAAAACGTCGGGGAGGAAACGAGCATCAACTAACAAATAGTTGCTCCAACGAAGTCCGTTTCCTGTTTACAAATAAGCCCCGTAGAGCGTTGAAGCAACACAACTTTCGAGGCAGTAAATTGTCCCAATCTTTTCCAATTAAAATCGGAAACTGAGATTTGTTGAGATTTGTTTAGCGGTATGGCCAGAACACCAGCCAGAGAAAATATACTGCGCTTACCAGAAAAGAGTTTTCCTGGGTCAATTCCTAGAGCAATATACTGAGTTTTGGTGTCAGATGGCTCAACTAAAAGTTGAACATAAAATTGTCCTAAGTTATTGAACTTTCCAACAGCTTTTTTCTCTTCAATCCACGGTCTAGTCCGACTTGGTTTAGTGGGCATTAAGGGTGTTCCTTTGAGGGATAAAACAGGTACTCTTAACATGGAGATAATCCTCAGAGTTTAAGTTAAAGTTTCTTTGCCCACCTAATCTACTTCTATACTTCGATAAGAGGAAACTTGGCCAACAACTGTGAAGTTTTGAGGCCGTCCTCGTTGACTTCCTGAATCACCCATAACCAGGGTTGAACCAACATCCATTTGTTTGATGGAGCGATCGCAATCAGATCCACTATTGGAAGCATCCATTACTTTAACCCATGCTGCTCCTCGTATTTGTGCTTGAGATATCAGTAACTTAGTTTGCGGGGCGTGAACAAAGCCACTAATTATGGTGCCACCAGATATATTGATTTCTTTTGAACTTGACCGGCTATAAAGTTCTAGTTTACTGGGATCTTCAGGATCACCAATGAAGGTCACTACAGTCTGGTTACCACTTTCACTCCGACATTGGGTAGTCTGAGCGTTATCAAATGTGCTTGTTCCGCTCATAGTAATTCCACCGTCGATAAAAATAACAACTTTTTTACCTACAGGGGGATTAATTCTGATTTGTGCGTTACTCAGTATGATAGAGTCATCCCCTTTAAAGTGATAGTAATAGATATTGCCAATGGCGGTGTCTGTAGCATTATTTTGAAAGTCATCGCATTGTTCGCTGCTACTACCACTCGAAGTGTTTCCAGAAACACCACGAGGTAAAGTGATACCACAATTGCTAAAGTTAAGAGGATCTAAGTTGGAAACACCACTAGGAACCTCGGGAATATCAGGCAGATTATCTCTTACTTGTTGAACACCACCATTTTCAGTCGGGTTAACATTTGTCTCACCAATTGCGATGGCAGTGGAATCTAATTTGTTGCTATTGACATAACTCTCGCTAGTATTCCAGTCACCATTCTGTGAGCAATCTATCCAGGTAACAGCGTTAATTGGTTTATTGGGTTTACTTGAATCACTGGACTGTTTTGAGTTGTCATTATTACCTCCCGAGCCGTTATTTGTATCACTAACCCATAATCCTGGGGTCAGAGCAGTGTTTTCAGTTCCAGTAGCGTTACTTGAATTATCAGACCGTTCAAGGATAGGCAAATTAACACTAATTTTCCTGATAGAATTATTAAACTTAAGATCACTACTGCTATTGTCTTGATCAAGTCCGCGAGCTTCTATTTCTAGCTTAACTATGTTTGGAGCAGTTGTATCTGGCAGCAATTCATAACTGGTTAAGCGAAATTCTCCAGCAGATGAATCCTGATCATCAACTTCGATCCACTGCTTGTTACGGAGTTTGTCAACCATATCATTAAACTCGTCTTTATCAAAGGGAGCAATTGGCTCATATGTATCGGAATTGCCTCCCCCTAGTCCCCATTCCCCAGGGATTTGAGTACCATCACAGGCCTTAGCTTCTAATTCATGACCACCGCCATTATTATTGTTATTATTATTGCCATCACCACTAGGTTGGTATTTATTAACGATTTGAGTAGCAACAGTTGGCCAGTCCTCAAGCTTTGTTTTAATAAGTTCTTGATGCTGTTCTTGATTCAAAAACTGGGCAATGCGTATCACCCCAACTTCAGCTTTAGCCATGCCTTTAGCGATGTTTTGTTGAACGGTAACTTTCTCTTTTTCGCTGCTGCTTCTGACTAACATAACGGCTCCTGTGAGTGTCATCAAAACTCCAGCAACTAAAGCAAATCCGCTAACAAACCCTTTATTGTTTCTACGGGAAAGACGAGAGAGAAACAAAAATATTTCTGTGTATCTTGTATTCATAATTTTCATCCGAAAGTCACTATAAAAATTTAGACCGGGTTTTCACTAACTATCACACTAAAAGTTATTGTTAAAACGTTGATGATATCTATTGTGTTTTTTGCATGACAAGACAATTAAACAGACAAACAATGTGCTAACTAAATTTTTTTACTGCTATAGTTTTGGCACTCATTTTGAATGATATATTCACTATTGGCAGTGATCTAATAAGGGATAGTTATGTGATATTCGTCACACCTCCATTGTTACTCTTAATTCATTAAATAAAAACCGTGATTTTGAGTATTTTTGGAGTTTTTAGTTTTAAGATATTTTAACTATTTTTTCTTATCGTCTAATTTATTGTAGAAATTACTTAGTTAATTTTACTGATATTTCTAGTCGCTGATAGCATTCAGCATTATGGTTACTGTAGTTATTTTAGGGTGGGCATTTTCCATCGGACTACGGTAATTTTATCTTGATCAAATAATTAGATTGCAAGTTTTCTCGGAATAATAATTTAAAGATAGGATCTAAGTTTCTTTACTGAGTGAGACCCTTGTGCCAATTTATTTTGGTTTCTTGTGCAATTGGATAAATTTGACTATCATTCGGTACTAAATTAATGGTTTTAATAGCTAAGGTTAATTGTCCTTTCTCTGCCCTAGTTTTAGCTAACTGATAAATATTATTACTTAATTCTTCAATTATTTTCTGGGCGTGATTATAGCCTATTTCCTTTTTTTCTATCTGTTTTAAAATTCTAATTGCTTGTTGATATGATGAAGCTTGATTAGGTTTAATTAAAGACAATGCAGCTTCGATTAAAACTTGATTTTTTTCTTGTTGTTTGCTTAGTTTTTGCCATTCTTTTAGGCGTGTTTGCCCTAATTTATATAGTTTTTGGTTATCTTGGGGAATCAATTTTATAGCTGATATAGCTCCTTGAAAATCTCCTAAAATAGCTCTTCCTTGAGCAATATCTAAAATAGTTTTACTCCATTCTTTAATATTATTTTGTGCTTTTCTGTAGAGGGGTGTATGGGGTTTAATGTGACGAGCATAGCTAATAGCTTCATTAAACCTTGATGCTTGCTGCGTACTTAGTTTTATCTTACCATAATCTAATATTTGTTGATTCTCCTGGGTTGTTTGATAATTTATCCGGTTGAGATGTTGACGTATTTTTAGAGACATCCACCACAAAATACTTATTGTTCCTAATATTGCTCCTATCCATAACAAATATTGTATTATCCATAACTTTTTTTTGGTTTGATTATTGGTTTTTGGGGTTGAACCGGAAGAGGTATTAGCAACAACCGGTTTAATGTTTGTTTTTACTACAGGAACGTTTAAATGGAGTTCTGGTTGAAAGGATGTTTTTGGTAGCTTTGGTAAAATAAGGGTGTTTATGGGGTGTTTTTGGGGGGAATGGGGTGACGTTTTTTTTATTTTGAAGGATGGGGTGTGATCTGCTTGAGTTTTGACTAACTGTTTCTGAGGAGTAGGGAATAGGGGTTGATGACGAGTCTTATAACGACTAATAATAATGGGAAGAGCGATCGCTGGAAAATTATTCTGACAAGATGGGTTTAATTTTTGTCTCAGGTAAGAGTCTAATTTAGCAAGGTTAAGATCATGTTTATAATAGCGAAATGCTTCGGTTAAGATAGTAATTAAGGGACTTTTTTCTAGACTAAGATTTTGATAATAAAGGGAACGACAGGAAAAAATCAAAGAAATGCCTTTTTTCTGCGCTATTTTTAAAGTAGTTTGTCCTAGTTTCCCATCTTTTAAAGGGTTTTGTAAATCTAAAATAATTAAGAGATTTTGGCTACTATTTTGTAATTTTTCAAAAAGTGATCGCACTTTTATTCCTGTTTGTAAAACTGTATTAATGTTACTATCAATAGGCAGTAAATAATCTTCTCCTTGATAATTAATACCGTATCCTTGGAAGAAAAAACAACAATATTCTAGATTACTAGCAGTATCATCAATCCATTCTAAAATGTTATTACGATTAGGATATGTTGAAAGTTTTCCTGGGGAGGGAGAGGTATCAGTGAGTAATAATAATTGATGGGATCGAAGATTAACTTCTGTAAAAAAATATCGATAAAGTTCCTGCGCGCTATTTTCCGCACCTCTTAAGGGTTGATAATGTAAATATTCTTCTATTCCTATACATATAGCACGAAAATTGTTCATAAGATAGCATTATTATCTTCTCATCTTAATTATTGAGACTGATTAAACAAAGATACCGTTCCCTATTTTGTGGTTAGATAAATTAATTTTTTTGAGTCCATTCTTCTGGTTCTCTATCTACTGCGTACTGAAAATTTTTGGGGACTAAGTTAATGGTAATTTCTTGTTGCTGTGAGGTTTGAGGATCAATTTGAGCATACAATAATTCTTCTTGAAAATTTGGTTGACCTAAAATGATTTTATGTTGTTTTTTATTCTCAAGTTCAATGGTAATTGTTCCTAGTGGTTTATCTAAACCATATTCTTTTTTTTGAGCGTTGGGAACTGTTAAAGTTCTCGCAGTTTCACTGTTAACCAAAAGATTGGTTAAAAAAGCAATGACAGCATCATTTGCTACAGTTTCTTGGGGTTTTTTCATTTGCCAAGATTGTTTTTCTTCGCTAGTTCTCTCAAATTTATAGGTTGTATCTTTGGTTTCAATAGTTAATACTTTGATATCTTTTTCATCGAAAGTAAATAGTTGTTTATTTTGGGCGGCAATTTCTTCCTGTTGCGTATTAATTTGTAATTCATAGACATAAACTCCTACTCCTAAAATAGTAGCGATTCCTAATAAGATTAAAGTTGTTTTTTGTAACTTCATAATTGACCTCTCTATTGTTAATTTTTATCTTCTTCGCCACCAGGTTATTCCAGCAGCAATTAAACCTAACAAAGGAAAAACAGCTAATGACAATATAGGCACTATAGTAGCTTGTAAGGGGGATAAATTGAGTCTTCTATCTTTTACTTGTTTAGGACGAATTGATAGAGGTTGTTCGTCTTGATTACTTAACCATTGTACAGTGTTTAGGAAAACATCTCCATTTAATTGTTGATTGAATAAATTATTAGTTGCAAAGGTTGAATTACCAATAATGACTAAACGAGATTCTATTTTATCTTTGTTTGCATCATTATGTTTTTGTTCTGTTTCTTGTTCAGAATTATTATTATTTTTTATTTCATTTTTTTCATCTTTATTGGAATCATTTTGATTATCAGTTGTATTATTGCTTTCACTTTCACTGTCTTTTTTTTCAGAATCATTGTTATTTTCTGTTTCATCTTTATTGGAATCAGTTTGATTATCAGTTGTATCGCTCATCTCATTTTCAGTATCTTCTTGTTCAGCATTATTATTATTTTTTGTTTCATCTTTGTTGGAATCAGTTTCTTTGTTACTATTATTATCTATTTCCTTACTATTGTTGTCTTCTGTTTTATTATTATCTGAATTGTCTTGACTATTATTAGTTTCTTCTGGTTCTATTTTATTATCAACCGTTTCCGAAGAGATACTACGGGTTAATGCAACCCCTAAATCAAACGGTCCAGAAATGTCTTCTTGGGGATCAAAGATAACTTCTTCTGATTCTAAATTACTTTCGGCCCACATTTGTTCACTAGTGACTATTAAGGAGGTTGCTTGCACATTTTCAACCTCAATAGTATCAACCGGACGAGACAAGGGATAGAACGAAATACTATTAGCAAATTCTTCTGTGATAGGATGGTTTCCGTAACTGGTAATAAAAGGAGTAGTCGGACCCAAACCGACAATATTTCCGGCCCCTGAACCGTCTATAACTATACGATTATCTAACTTAATTCCCCAGTCTTTTAGTATGGGTTCTAAACCTGGATCTGTGTTAGGATCAAGCATTAAAAATAAGTTACCTCCTTTGTCTGAATATTCTTTTAATGCTGTTACTTCTTGGTCAAATAGTTGACGTTTTGGACTAGCAATAATAATCACATCTGCATCTTCAGGAATTCCTCCATTTTCTACTATATTTAAGGGTCTGACTTCATATCCTTTACTTTCAAGACTTTGAGTTGCTTCTGATAAACTTCCTTCGGGAGTTGGTTCTAGTGAATATTCTCCATGACCTTGTAACAGATAAATTTTTGGAATATAATCTTGTTGAATTGTTGCGATCGCATTGGTTAATTTTATCTCTGATAAGGATTCCCTTTGGTTAAAAGTAATTAAGGTTTGTACTAATTGTTTTTTGTCTTCGTATTCTAGATAAACGTCTCCTAATGATTGAACATTAAACTGTTGAGTGATTCCTACTTTTATATCGGGATCAATTAGTTCAAATTTAAAGTTATCATTGTATCGTTGATAGTTTTCTAATAAGTCTTCGTCTTGGGGTTTTATCTCCTTGTCAAAAATATAAACTTTAGTGGGTTTATCAAGATTTTTGATAATTTCTTGGGTTTCTAATGATAAGGTATAGAGTTCATTTTCTGTTAAATCAATGCGAGGAGAATAACTAACAGCAATAAAATTAATTAAGGCTAAAATTATTAGTAAAGATAGGGTTGCAATAAAAGCATTAGTTCCTATTTGGGTGGATCTTTTTTGCCAAAAACTTCTCCCTGTTACTAACAGATAGACTAACCAAGTAAATAAAAAAATCCCCCCCATGATCACTAAACTCAGATAAAGAATACTCTGAGTTTGTGTGAGAAAGATAGGAACTAAACCCGAAACTGTTAAAATTAATCCGGGGACAAATAGATATTTGAGAATTATTTTATAGTTATTTATTTTTTGCATTTGTTTATAATACTTTTAAGTCTTTTTATAAAAATTAAGGTAAGCATTTTAAGAACGTTGATATCGGAAAGCTTCAATAGATTGTGCAGTTAAGAAAATCCCTAATAGTATATAGCTTATAAACAAAACTATACTACTAACATCTAACACTCCCCTAACTAAATCTGTATAACGATCAAATAAAGAAAGAGAGGATACAATACTTTTAAAAGGTTCTTGTAAATTAGCTGCGATCGCATCCATAATCCATAAAAATAATATTAAAACAAAGGTCAAAATATAGGCTAAAATTCCGCTATCGGTTAAGGAAGAAATAAACATTCCTAAAGAAAGAATAGCAGTAGCGACTAAAATTAAAGCCCCATGAGATAATAAAATAATATTCAGGTTTACTGGTGGACTCGCATTACTAAAAATGATGATTTCATAAATCCAAAATGGTATCATTAATACGATAAAAAATGCTAAAACTCCTAACAATTTTCCTACAGCAACCACCCAGTTTGTTACAGGAGAAGTCGCTAATAATTCTAGGGTTCCCCGTTTTCTTTCCTCTGAATAAAGTCCCATAGATAAAGCAGGTAACAATACTAATAATAAGGAAATAATTACCGCAAAAAAACTATCGATAAATTGACCAGCAACATCAACAGGAACCGATAATTGACCACTTTGTTCAAAAAAGGAAAGGGTTTGTAATATCTCTTCTAGAATAGCACTAAAAAAGAAGCCCCCAATTAACCAAAACACAGCAGCGATAATGTAAGCAAAAGGAGAAGCAAAATAACTTTGAAATTCTTTGCGAAAAATAGCAGCTAAATTAGTTAGTATCATCTCAATAATAGTTATAAGGTTTATTTAGTTATTGATAATATAATATTTAATAGAATAAATTTACCCTCCGTCTCCCATCTTCTCTGTCTCCCCATCAAATTCCAAGGATGAATTTTTTTCCAAAATAGTTTCCTCATCTTCCGTTGCTGCTTCTTCTGTAATCACATTTAAGAAAACATCTTCTAAAGTAGCACGAGTTCGTTTCATTTCGTATAAGTCCAACCCTTGATTAATAATTAAAGCAGCAATATCTTTACCTATTTCTTGATGGGAATCAGTAGTTAATAATAAAGTATGACGCTTAGTTTCGCTATTGGATTTAATTTCTAATTGACTAATTCCAGCTAGGTCGTTTAACATGGTTTCTAAACTAAAGATATCCCCTTCAATTTCAATTTCATATCCTCCTTTTGCTGTTAAATGGGACATTAAATGATTCGGGGTATCCGTTGCCACAACTTTACCACCATTGATGATCGTGACCCGATCGCAGGTCATGCTCACTTCTGGTAAAATATGAGTAGATAAAAGTAGGGTATGTTCCCCGGCTAAACTCTTAATCAGGTTGCGGACTTCGATTATTTGTTTAGGGTCGAGGCCAACAGTAGGCTCGTCTAGTATAATTACGGGGGGATCGTGAACGATGGCTTGAGCAATACCGACCCGTTGTTTATAACCCTTAGATAGCTTACGGATCAAAACTTTGCGCTTATCTTGCAGTTGACAGCGTTCCATAGACCAGTCTACCCGAGATTGTCTTTGTTTGCTGGCTACTCCTTTAATTCTAGCCACAAACTCCAAAAACCCTCCTACTGTCATATCTGGGTACAGAGGAGGAGTTTCCGGAAGATAACCGATGTTGCGTCTAACTTCTAAAGACTGTTCATGAACATCATATCCTGCAATTTTAGCCGTTCCAGCGGTGGCAGGGATAAAACCGCTAAGGATACGCATAGTGGTTGTTTTTCCTGCGCCATTTGGTCCCAAAAAGCCGAGAATCTCTCCTTTTTCAACGGAAAAATTCACATCTTTTATAGCAGCAGTTGAACCATAAATTTTGCTTAAGTGTTCGACTTCAATCATGTATGTTAAAAAGTTTATATATGATGTTACTAGATTTCAACTTCTAGCTGCTTGGTTGGCACAAAACATTCCCCCGGTAAAAGAACGGGATCATGACGAAAAATTAATTGGCCTCGATGACTTTTTCTATGAATGGCGATACCATGAGGTCGCTTGGCACTTCTCGGATGTAACATACAATAAGTACGATAGATCCGTTGTGCTGCCCGTAACAGGGTCGGGTCTAAAATAATAGTAGAGTCCATCCCTTGCGCTTGTGACTCGTTAATGTGATGTGTATAAGCCATAATAATGATCTCCTCACAAAGTTATCGAGGTTTGCCTTTAATATATTAATGGAAAGAATACACATCAAAGGACGGAAAAATACTAAACTATGATTCCAATATCCTTAACAAAACTTCTCCCATTGCTTTACATCCTACTGCTTTCATGCCATCAGACATAATATCCCCTGTGCGATATCCTTGGGCTAAAGCCTCGAAAACGGCTTTTTCTAACCTAGCAGCTGCCTTGGGTTCGTTCAACCCATAGCGTAGCATCATCGCTGCACTTAGAACCTGGGCTAAGGGGTTGGCTTTGTCTTCTCCTGCAATATCGGGGGCCGAACCGTGAACGGGTTCAAATAAACCAGGTTTTTCTAAACCTAAACTAGCAGAAGGCAACATCCCAATACTACCAGTTAACATGGCTGCTGCGTCGGAGAGAATGTCTCCAAATAAATTCCCTGTAACAATGGTATCAAACTGTTTAGGGGCGCGCACTAACTGCATCGCTGCGTTATCTACATAGAGGTGAGACAGTTCCACATCGGAGTATTTTTCCCCCATTAAGGTAACGCGATCGCGCCATAGTTGAGAAACATCGAGGACATTGGCTTTATCTACAGAACATAGCTTACCACCACGTTTTTGGGCGGTTTCAAAGGCCACTTTAGCGATGCGATCAACTTCTGACTCAGTATAAGCCATAGTGTTGACCCCTCGTTTCTCTTTGGTTTCTGTCTCAAAAATGCCTTTGGGTTTGCCAAAATAAATGCCGCCGGTTAACTCCCTAACTACCATGATATCCACCCCTGCAACGATTTCTGGTTTCAGGGAAGACGCACCGATTAATTGAGGTATAATGGTTGCTGGCCTTAGGTTAGCAAAAAGGTTGAGTCCAGCGCGAATAGCTAATAAACCTGTTTCTGGGCGTTGTTCACGGGGTAGGTTATCCCATTTATAACCGCCGATGGCAGCTAATAACACCGCGTCGCTATCACGACACATTTTCAGGGTTGCTTCTGGCAGTGGTTTGCCTGTTTCGTCAATGGCAACCCCACCGATCAATGCTTCTTGGAATTGAAAATCAATGTCTAACTGCTTACCAACAACTTTGAGGATATCAACGGTAACAGCTAAAATCTCAGGGCCGATGCCATCCCCTGGCAGTAGGGTTATACGATATTTCCTCGTCATAGTTCAGTTCTTCTTTATTTGTTTAGTGAGCGATCGCTAATCTCACGCTGTGGAGGTTACTATCTATCCGTTTAACCTGCAATCCTACTCTACCATGAGTTGGTCAAAAAAAATTTTCTCAAAACGCTTGACACTGACAAAAAATCTTGTTATATTAATAAAGGTCTAGAAAAACAAGCCCCCATCGTCTAGTGGCCTAGGACACCTCCCTTTCACGGAGGCGACAGGGATTCAAATTCCCTTGGGGGTATTCAAAGGAGTAGGTTTTAAAACCTACTCCTTGATTTTTTTTTAATACCATTTTCATCAACTTAGACTACAGATGTTAAGGTTGTAGGGGTTAATGAAGCGGTTTTATGATTATGTCATTATGTCATCAATTAAAGTTTATTTAAAATGGCTAGTTTTAGGAATTACCTTATTTTTTATAATTTCGACCTTTAGAAATCATTGGCAAGCTGTAACAGAGGTAAAGATCGATTTTCCGGGTTTGGGATTGTTATTATTAGCTTTAATTGTAACCTTATTTGCACATATTTGGTCAGCTATTGTTTGGATAAAAATACTAGAACTATTTAAGTATTCTTGTCAGTATAAATGGGGATTAAAGATATATTTAGTTACCAATATTTATAAGTATTTGCCTGGAAATGTTGGTCATTTTTATGGTCGAATTTCTTCTATTTCTAAACAGGGTATTTCTTTATCTGTTGCTAGTTTAACTGTGTTATTAGAACCTTTATTAATGGCTGCTGCTGCTTTATTAATTGCTTTATTAAGTCATAGTATTGGTCTCATTGAAACAACCAAAAATCTTAATATCTTATTCTTACAATGCTTGCTATTAATTATTGTTTTAGTAGGAATTCATCCTATTATTATTAATAGAGTTATTTTTTTTACCAAAAATCTTAAAAAAAAGAAGAAAAATGAAGAGATTAAAACAGTTTATTTCGAGAAATATCCTGGTATTATTTTAGCAGGAGAAATTATTTTTTTATTATTAAGAGGATTGGGATTTATTTTTGCTTTGATGGCATTTATGTCTATTACTTTTCAGCAAATACCAATCATAATTAGTGCCTTTAGTTTTGCTTGGTTACTAGGTTTAGTAATTCCTGGTGCGCCTGGTGGTTTGGGAGTTTTTGAAGCAACAATTATTGCTTTATTGGAAACATCATCTTTACCCATTGAAATCGTTTTAACAACCATTGCTATTTTTAGAATAATTAGTATTTTAGCCGAATTAATGGGGGCAGGATTAGGTTATTTTGGGTTGAATAGTGAGGATAAAATTAGGACATGAAGAGAATTATAAAACCTAGTAAGGTGAGTATTGCCCACCCTACCTAATAAAAGCTAATTATTCCTTGTTAATATAATTAGACATAAAGCCTTGAACTGCTTTAGCAAAAGAACTGTTTGCTTCAATACTTTCATCAGAAGACTCATTAAGTGGAGCAATAGGTTTTTTTGATTCTTTTGTTTCTTCGGTAACTTCGGAAGTTTCAGAAGTTTCTAGAGATTGTTCCGTTTCAGGTTCTTCTATAGCAGAAGTTTCTAGAGATTGTTCCGTTTCAGGTTCTTCTATGGCAGAAGTTTCTAGAGATTGTTCCGTTTCAGGTTCTTCTATAGCAGAAGTTTCTAGAGATTGTTCCGTTTCAGGTTCTTCTATGGCAGAAGTTTCTAGAGATTGTTCCGTTTCAGGTTCTTTTATGGCAGAAGTTTCTAGAGATTGTTCCGTTTCAGGTTCTTTTATGGCAGAAGTTTCTAGAGATTGTTCCGTTTCAGGTTCTTCTATGGCAGAAGTTTCTGGGGGTTGTAAAACTTGGATAAACTGTTTTAACTGTTCTTCTTCTATAACTAATATTTTCCTAAGTTCTTCAACTTTTTGGGCGATTTCTCCTTCCCCAATATAGGCTAACCATTTCTCAAAATCCCCACTTTTTAAATGATATATGATTTCTTGAGGAGACTGATTGCAAACTCCGATTAAATCTGCTACCGTATAGGCGACGTGACCACTGCTAAATCTAAATGGTTCTGGCATGGTTACTTGTGTAATGTATAACAATAATTAATTGAGAAGATAAATCCTCTTATCAAGATACTATCAAAAAGCCTTACCCTTGCGCTATGGCTTTTCAAGTCCAATTATAATAATGCTTTCAGGGAAAACTCAGCTTTTTATCATTTATGGTTTAGTTAATTGTGACAGGATGAGAGTGAACTCACATAGATTGTCCGTCATGTTCCTGATTAAATCCTTCCCTAGTGTGAAACAACTTTCTCATCTAACTTCTCTACGAGTGCGACTAACCGTAGGTATCGCTGCGATGTCTATTTTGGGGTTGAGTGGGGTGGTGACTGGAATCTGTTGGCAAATGCAGAGTATTTTAGTCGTCACTCATAAAAATAATACACGCTACATTGCGGAACGTTTTCCTTCTGATGTAGAAATCTATAGCGATATGGTTTCTTTGGAAGAAGGAACTCAAAAGGCCATTGATAACCTGTCTAACCCCGAAACCTTACTCTGGGTAAAAAGTCCCCAAGGAGAAATATTGGCCCAGTCTGAAGCTTTAAAAATGGGGATGGGAGAAACCAGTTTAGTTTCTTTGACGGATATTCCTCTTCAACCTGATTTACAACGGATTAATAATCGTTATTGGTTATTATGTTCCACAAAATTAGTTGTTAAAGGGGTTACGGTGGGAGAATTTTATATTGCGCAAGACATAACCAAGGATCAAACCATGTTTTTGAGTATCATGAGTAGTTTGCTGCTGGTGGGTTTGATGGTAACTGTTTTGATGACAGCAGCGATCGCTTGGTATATCAAAAATGCTTTACACCCTTTAAAACGCATGAGCAAGAAGACAAAAGATATTTCTCCTGAAACCTTGGGAAAGGTACAAATTGAGTTAGAAAATGCTCCTCGTGAGGTGAAAGAATTAGCTCAAACGCTACAAACTACCCTAACCGATCTTTCCCACGCTTGGGAAGATCAACGTCAGTTAGTTAGCAATGTTTCCCACGAGTTACGCACCCCGTTAACGGTGGTTTCTGGTTATTTACAGAGTACTCTACGTCGGGGCAGTAATTTAACGGATATCCAACGGGAAGCTTTAGAAACGGCTGCTTCTGAGGCTGAGCGTACCATTCAATTATTACAGGATTTATTAGATTTAGCCAGGGCCGAAAATGGACGGATGTATTTTCATCTGGAAACCATCGTCTTGAACGAGTTATTGACTGAAATTGAGGGAATGGTAGATCAATACCAAACTCCTATTAAGTTTTCTCTTCCTGATTCCTTAGTTAAGGTAAAAGGGGATAAAAATCGCCTCAAACAAGTGTTTTTGAATCTAATCGATAATGCTGTTAAGTATTCCCATTCTCCTGAACCCATTTTGCTCAAACTTTCTCAAGAAAAACAAGAGGCCAAGATCCAAGTCTGCGATCGGGGTGTGGGTATTGCTTTGACCCATCAAACTCGCATTTTTGAGCGGTTTTATCGGGTAGATGAAGCGAGAAGTCGTAACGTTGGGGGAACCGGACTGGGTTTATCTATCGTCAAAAGTTTAGTAGAAGGGATGGGAGGAACCATTAGAGTTATTTCGCAACCTAACCAAGGCACAACTTTCACAATTGTTTTCCCTTTATCTTGATCGGGTTTGCTTATTTTATTAACTATGATAACTTTAAGTCATTCTCTATTCCCTATTTTCATATTTAATTTAGGATGACAACAACAACTCAAGAGTCTAACAAATATTTATTATTGTCGGGAGATGCGGAACGTCAGAAATTAGAGGTTAATTTCTGGTTGATATCCTTGATGGGTTTATTACTTTTTGTCGCTATCTATACCCTCACTTTGTTATTTTTAAGACCCACTTTTATCGGAATTTTATTATATGAAAGAGGGTTTACTCAATTTTTAGTTATTTATTTAGCTTGTTTTGTGATTTCTTTGACCATCATGAAACTGATTAAATTACAACAGGAATCTTTGGCTTTGCGTCGTTCTTGGGTTCCCCAAACTGTTACTTTTGATAATCCAAGATCCCGAGATTTATTGAACTTACAAAATAATTTAAGTAAACTAAATCAGCTTTTACCTATTCGTTGTAGTCGTGTTTTAGGAGCTTATGTTCAGTCGGGAAGTCGTAAAGTTGCTTCAGAGTTAGCTTTAGATGATTCTACGTTTTATTTAAGTGCAACGGAGACTTCTTATAGCTTTCCCCGTGTTTTGGTTTGGGCGATTCCCTTATTAGGATTTATTGGTACAGTTATCGGTATTAGTCAAGCAGTAAATGGGTTTTCTAGTTTCCTTGAGCAAGCAGGAGAAATTGAACAAATTAAAGAAGGAATTGGTACTGTTACCAGTGGTTTAGCTGTTGCTTTTGATACTACTTTATTAGCTTTGTTATTGAGTGTTTTGGTGATGATTCCTTTAGTTTTAGTGGAAAGGATGGAATCCCGTTTGCTACTAAGAATCGATATTTATATCAATGATTTTGTCTTACCTCGTCTGAAAGAAAAGGGCGATAATTTAGATTATGATGGTATTAATCAATCGGTTCGTGAGGTATTTAAAGAATATTTACCCAACCCTGAAGCTTTAATTGAACCAGCAGAAATTTATGCTAAAAAAGCAGCAGAAAACTTTTCTCAAAGCTTTATTACAGAAATCGAAAAATTACAACAATTAAGCGGTAATTTAATGGAACAAATTGAGAAAATTAATAACATGAGTCTGGAAGAAAAGAGCAAATTCTTAGAAACATTAGACCAACAAGTAAACGTCAATCGACAACTTTCCCAGTCTATGATCACAGAAATAAAACACATTCAACCCATTCTAGAAAAATTAAGTAAACCCCGTTTAATCACCTTTACTGATTCCGAAGAACTTTAATTTATGCGTCGTCTTTCTTTTGCCAAAAAATCCCTAGAAGTTGAGTTATTTCCCTTTCTTTCGATTTTAGCTTGTACCATTGGTACACTCATTTTATTGATCATTGTTTTAACCACCCAATTATTAAAAGATGAACGAGAAATTACTATTATTGCTAAACAAGAAACCAGTGGAGAAAATCAGGGTAAAATTCCTAAATATATAGAGTGTCGCGAAGATGGAATTTTATTACATCCCAGTCAAGTTTTTGTTCCCAAATCTGATATTAATAACCGACGATCACCTTTAAATAAATTAATTAGTGAGGTAGAAATAAACAAAGACAAACAGTATTTAATTGTTGTGCTTCGTCCCCAAGGAATCGATGTGTTTCAACAAGTTAGAGACATAGTAGAAAAACGGGGGATCGATATTGGATACGAACCCATTGATGAAGATTGGACATTAAAAATAGAAGAATTAAACAACAATGAGAACTAGAAGATATCGTCAACTAAACTCACCTAGTCAAAACCTAGATTCTTTTTTAGATATTTTAACTAATACCGTCGGGGTATTAATGTTTATTAGTTTATTTATTACCGTTGTTGCAGTGGAATCGAGTACCATTGTTACAACTCCTTTGGTTTCTAATACTGAGAAAAAACCTCGCTTTTTTGAAGTTAGAAATAACAAAATATCCTATATTAACGATGAAGAAGTGGATCGTCAAATCGCTCTTTTAACGAAAAATTTACCAGAATGTTCTGTACCTGAAATTCCCCAAAATTTCGATACTTACACGTATCAATTTTATCTTAATCGAATTGAAGAATACGAAAAGTGTCGAGCGCAAACTATGCAAAGTTTTCGACGTTTTCAAGGAGAAACTAAACATTATCAAGTTAAATTTTATGACCTTGATGCGCTCATTTATGAACCCTTAACCCCTGAAACAGGAGAATCTTATAAAACCATTGCTCAAACAGATTCTAACTTTAATCAAACCCTAAAAAACTTTGATCCTAATACAGATTATTTAGCTTTTCTGGTGCGTCCTGATAGTTTTTCTGCGTTTAGAGCAGCGAGAAAACAAGCATGGAAAGCAGGTTATAATGTAGGATGGGAACCTTTAAAACAAGAAACTCCCATTGTTTTTGGTTCTAATGGAAGAAGTGTCGGAGTACAGTAACGTGAGTTAGGAGTTAGGAGTTATAAATTTTTTAACGAGAGAATGAAGGTTTGAGACTTCTGATTTGAGTCAGTTTTCTCGAAATTTCCTTATATCGAACTCAGGTCAATAAGACCCCGTGGTTAACGATCGCTTGAAAAATTAATGTTATATTATAGGATAAGGGTGAAATATAAACTTTAGAAAATAAATCAATTTACCATGTTAAGGATAGAAGATAATCGAGAAAAGTGGGAAGAGTTGGCGTTACAAAGGTTTCTAGAGATGTTAAGAGCAAAAGATGGAGACCTCGAAGTAGTTGGTAAACTATTTGAGGTTCTTTTCGATGTTGATAGTCTCAAAAAAATAGCTACATTTCTTAAAGAAAATCAAGAAGGAAAACAAGCATTTAAGGAATATCATTGCTTAGGTGATGTTGACTTGAATGAACTTCATAAATTACCAGAAAATACGTTAGGTTATTGTTACAGTAATCATCTTAAAGAAAGAGGTTTAACTCCATTAAACCTAGAACAAATACCAATAAATAATGATTCTGAATTTATTCTTTTACACATTCGGGAAACCCACGATATCTGGCACGTTATTACTGGTTTTGATACTGATATTATAGGAGAAATTCAATTAGAAGCATTCTGTGTTAAACAACTGCGTTTTTCTCGTTTTTGGTTATCTTTATTAGCCAAAAATCTCCTCAAAACTACTATTTATCAAATTGAAAATAGTGAGAAGTATTTAAACGCAATTACCGAAGGGTGGATAATGGCCAATAATGCTTCTCCTCTATTTGGTATTCGTTGGGATCAATTTTGGAATATTTCTCTAGAAGATATACGAACTTCTCTTAATATTAAAAGAGTTCAATTAGAAAGCTGATGAACACAAAGTTATTAAAAGAGAGGAGTCTCAATATCCAGAAAAATTTCTTTTATTACCTTACGAATAAAAATTATTAATTTCTTGTTGAATAGAATCAATTACTTTTTCAACAGAATCTTTTAAACTAGGACTAATTTCTAACCCTAATCCTAGATTTTCTGCTTCAATTAAATAGACAGTAACATCATCAGGAAACTCCTCTTTAAATATTTTTCTTCCTGCTGCTAAAGCATTATCCCAGCGAAAGTCATGTAAACTATAACTAGCTTCTGGTAATTCTTCTAATTCCTTTCCTGGTACTTTATAAATAGTTCCTGGTTCTGATTCTGTAGAACAAGCATCAATAATAATTAATTTTGTGCTTCCCCTTGCTTGAAACATCACCTCCATTCCTGCGGTTCCACAATCATAAATGTGTAGATTAGCTAAATTTTTATCTTTAAAAATCTCTTGCAATCTTTGAGCAATAATAACCCCAACTGCATCATCACATCGATTTAGATTACCGCAACCAATAACTGTTAACATATCTGACTATTTTTTCCTTAGATTATTAATCATAATAACTCAAATTGATTATTATATTAAATACTTAAAAACTGAAAATCTTATTTTCTCAAGATGTTACGATATGTTAATTTTACCAATTCTCTGTTAGGAAATTGCAGATTAATGATACAATCAGGGGAAATTCAATGAAGTCACTAATGCTGAAAAACATAAAAAGCAATTTTAAAAACTTAGCAAGACCAGCTTATGAAGCATATATAAAATATTTATCATCTCGCTATTTAATAGCAGGAAAATACAGAAGAATTTACCATTATCATATTAGAAAAACAGGAGGAACAAGTTTAAATTCTTCTTTTTGGGAGTTGGGCGGTTTTGATTTACAGTCAAAAAAACAAGAGAGAAGATTGATAAAAAAAAGTTTAGTCTTTGTTCATAGTGTAAAGCCATTAATAGAAGAAGGTAATTATTTTTTTGCTCATTCTCATCATCCAGCCCATCAAATTAGCTTACCTCCAGATACTTTTACGATTACTATGTTACGTAATCCTATTAAAAGAGTTTTATCATTTTATAAATATTTGACTTGGACAAAAGAAAATATTAACAATCCAAATAAATATTTAGAAGATCCATTCATCGATAGTGTTTTTAAAGAAACCGTCTTCTTAGGGGATAATTTTGATGACTTTCTTGATAAAATTCGCAAACCTTATTTATTGACACATCTATACATGTTTTCTCCTGAATATTCCATAGAGGAAGCTCTCGAAAAAATATTATCTTGTTCTGCTGTATGTTTTACCGAGACTATGAATTCAGATATGCATTCTCTGTCAAAGAAATTGGAGTTACCTTTGATAGAGAAAAGAGAAAGAAGATTAGTGCCAAATTCAGTCCAAATACCTGACAATTTAGATAAACTTAAGTTGCTTCTTGAACCAGAATTAATCTTATTTGAAAAAGTTAAAAAGGAACTCAATAAAAATATCTAAACCTAATTTCAGTTATACTTAAATCTACCCAGATTAGTATACTTTTAAACCCTAAAATACCTATAGATCAACTAAAAAGATATGATAACCCCTCAAGTAACTTATTGTTGTCGGTGACAGTACGAACTGCAATGCGAAAATAGCGATCGCCTAACGTTTCAAAACTCAAACAATCTCTAATCAAAATATGATATTTTTGTAATAATTTTTTTTGTATTTGAGAACTAGAAATGTCGCTTTCAACTAAAGTAAAATTAACAGTATTAGGAATAGGATTTAAACCTTTAATTTCTGATAATCCTGTTAATAAGTGTTCACGGGTTACTGATAACCATTCCCTGGTTTGTTCTGTAAATACTTCGTCATTTATAGCAGCGATCGCAGCTTGAACAGCTAAACTATTAACCGGCCAAGGATCGCGCCAAGATTGCCATTTTTGAAGTCGATCAGGATGGGCGATCGCATAACCTAAACGCAGACCCGGAAGACTATAAAACTTAGTGAGTGATCGTACAATAATTAAATTAGGATAATCAGCAATAAAAGGGATTAAACTTGCTTGTTGCTCAGGCTCAACAAAATCCATAAAAGCTTCATCTACCACCACCAATTTAAACCGTTCTAATAAAGGTAATAAACTCTCTGTAGTGAATAACTTACCCGTCGGATTATGGGGATTATTGATAATAATCCCAGCATCCCTTTCCTGAAGATTATAGAGACAGTTAAGAGCATCAGAACTTTGCCAAGGAAAAGAGACGGGCAGAATATTCGCCCCAAAAGCTTGTAAACCTCGCCAATAATCCCTAAATCCAGGAATCATGACATAAGTATATTTTTCCTGGGCTAACTGACGGCCAGCCCAAGTTAATAATTCTGCTGCCCCATTACCTGGCAGAATCCACTCAGAGGGCAGTTTATGCCATTCTGAGAGTGCTTGCCTTAGTTCTGTGTATTCAGGATCAGGATAGTGCTGAACACTGCTTAAAGCCGATTTAATGGCGGTTAAAACAGATTGAGGGGGACCCAGAGGATTGATACTAGCAGAAAAATCTAAAATAGAAGAAAATGGACAGCCTATTTGCTCTGCTGCCCAGGCTAAATTACCACCATGAACGGGTTGTTTCATCTGCTGATTATGACTAATCTTTGGGTGCAACCGCTTCTTTAAATTTCTTGCCGGCTGAGAAAGCAGGAACCTTCGTGGCCGGAATGTGCATTTTTTCGTTGGTTTTGGGGTTACGGCCTTCACGGGCTTTGCGATCGCGTGATTCAAAAGAACCAAAGCCCACCAGAGTCACCTTATCATCTCCGGCCACTGCCTCCATAATGGTTTCAATAGTGGCACTAATAACCATATCTGCTTGTTTTTTGGTAACTTCAGCCTTATCAGCTACTGCGTCAATTAATTCACTTTTATTCATCGAATAATCTCCTTAACATTGAGTTTTGCGTCCTATGTGGTTTTGGCCAGTCCTAATTTTAAAAGGATGGATGATCAGTTATATTAATAAACGTAAATCGCCCAAATCCCCATAGGCTAAATGTTTCACTGCATTATTTTAAGACGAATTGTCACCTATAGATCGTCTAAAATAGTAATTTATATAGATTTTTTAGATAAAATAGAAATATAAGTCGCTAGACAAAGCAACCTGAGAGAGGGATTGTGAATAATTATTCTCCAAAACTACTATGGCTTAATAGATCGGGATTAGGGTGTTTCCTGAATTTGCTACTATTGGGCATTTTATTGGTCTCCCTGGGCTTGGGATGGGTGGTTAATGGATTTTTAATTTTATTAGGGGTAATTGCGGTTACGCCCATAATTGGGTTATGGATCTTACGGTGGTGGGTTCAGCGCAACTTAATCGAGGATCAATGTCCTGTGTGTAGCTATGAGTTTACGGGGTTTAAAGGGGTTAATTCTTCCTGTCCCAACTGTGGTGAAACCCTAGAAGTTAAAGACGGCAAATTTCAAAGGATTACACCCCCAGGAATCGTTGACGTTGAGGTGGTGGATGTCTCGGTCAAACAATTGGATGATCCTGATTGATTGATAATTTGTTACATATTTTAAAGTTGTATAACAATTTGTAGGAAGAGGCTCTACTACTAAGGTAAACTAACCCTTGACCCTAACTACATTTTACAATAGACACATAAGATCCTCTTAAGTGTTTGTTCAGTTGGGGAGTCTCGACTTTGAATTAAGTTTAAGTTGAGGTGTTTGACCAAGGAGAACACTCGGTTAAGGAGCCGAAAATCAATGTCACATAAAGTTAAAATTTACGATACCTGTATTGGTTGTACTCAATGCGTTCGCGCTTGTCCCCTAGATGTTTTAGAAATGGTTCCCTGGGATGGTTGTAAAGCAGGTCAAATCGCTGCTTCTCCTCGTACAGAGGACTGTATTGGTTGTAAGCGATGCGAAACCGCTTGTCCTACCGACTTCTTAAGCGTCCGTGTTTATCTTGGGGCAGAAACAACCCGCAGTATGGGACTCGCTTACTAGAAAATCTGCCATTAAACTTTTCATTTGCAACATTTTCCCCACCTAATTATCTTGGATTTAGGTGGGGCTTTTCGTCAATACTACTCGGTTAATCAAATTAATCTATTAATCTCCCCATCTCCCCACACCCCCCACACCCCCCACACTCCCCACACTCCCCTATCTCCCCGTCTCCCCACACTCCCAGTATACCCTTTTAAATTTACCAATAAATTATGTCCAATTATGTTAAACATCAAAGATTAAGTCCATCAGAACAAGAAAAAATGTCGGCTTTATCTGAAGCGTTAAGTAGTGTTTTAAGTTATGGAGATGAAGGGTTATTAATTGCTATTCAAATTTTGCACAATGAACAAGGTCAAATGAGATTATCTGCTTATGATTTACTCTGGGAAAAGTTAGATAATGAGGGTAAAAAGAAACTAATTACACTGCTAAATGGTTAATAATTCTGTTTTAATTAATATCTGACTGAGCTCTCGAATTAAATATTGAGCTTGATGTTGATAAAATGGCATCGGTAATGTTTGAGGACAAGACTTCATTAGCTTTCTTGCTAACCTTAAATCACAACCAGAAATACGGGCAATAGCATTGGCACCTTCAAAAGCTGCGTCTTGATTGGGAACAGAATAAATTCTTACTCCCCAACAACGAGATGTTAGTAAAATATTGCCTTGTTCTATTCTTTGTAAACTATCAACTGTGGCTAAAACAATTATGCGATCGCCGACTTTTAATCTGATTTCAGGAGATGGCATGAGGTTAACTTCTTGCCCCATTTTTTGATACAAAATCACCACGACATCATAACCATAAGCAACTTCTGCGATCAGTAGGCCATTAAGAGTGTCATGATCTTCTATTTGATATTCTGTAACTAAAACTGTCTTATTTTGTTGTCGAAATAGATTTAAAATATTTTCTCCAAAAGCTGCACCGGCGAAAGCTTCAGCAGCAACAGCATAGGAACTAATAACTTGAGTATTTTTGAGTAAATTGGTTAATCTTTCACTTAATCCTTTCCGATAAGCACCAATAACTAAACGACTATTAGGATTAATTAACCTTGCCATCAAAGCGATTTCTAGGTTTAACATTTCATTATCTGTGGTGACAATAATGCTTTTAGCTGTGCTTAAATTAGCTTGGACTAAAGACTCTTTTAGGTTACCAATAATTAGGGGAATATCAGGTAAACGGGTGCGATCAAAGTCAGAATTAAAACTTATGCCCACTTGGCTTTGTTTCACTTCTTTTAAGTAGTTAGCTACCCGTTGACCAACTTTTCCTAAACCAACAATAACTAAATGTTCTTTTTGCGGAATCCCTGGACGAGTACGAACTAATTGAAATTTTGCTGATAGTAATGTTTCGGTTAGTGCAGCATATAAAACACCCACAAAGGCAGTACCAATAACCGTTAAACTCAAGGCAAAAAATTGTAACCAAGGGGGAATAGAACTAATAGGATCAAATTGACCAAAGAGATCAGCATAACCCCCTAATAATAAAATTGCCGTCGCATAAAACGCATAGAGAAATGTTGTTTCAGGATAATAAAATTGAAATAAAAATGTTCCAATAATCAACAAAATCATGATCAGGAAAGTACAAACTAATACCACTGTACGCACTTGACGTAATAAGGTAAAAGTTCCCAGTTGAGATAGTTCTAATTTTAAGCGATTGAGAAATTTTTTTAGCTTTTGGTTCCAGGAAATATTGCGTTTTTTTGATTTTTTTAAAGCTGTAAAAGATTTTAAAGAAAATTCATCAACTAATTCGATATATATTAAGGTATCTCCTGGGTTGAGTTGAGATTGATTTTGCCATTGATAAAAACCTTTAAATTCATAACTATCATCATAAATATGATTTAAAATACGACGCTTTTTGTTATTTAGTTGCTCAAGTTTGAGTCCATATAACCAAGAATCATTAGGTTTCAGTTGATGCTTAATAACTTGAAAGCGATGATTATTTAAAGTAAAAAAGCCAATAGTTTCGTCTCCTAAACCAGCTAAAGCAAACGCAGAAGCAGTTAGTTGGTTGGGATCATCAGCAAAGAAGTTTCCTAATTGTTTATTTAATAATTCATTTAAGTTTTCTTGACCAGAACGAACCACTAAACGAATCTTAGAATTAATTTCCCTAACCGTTAATGCGGTTTGAGCATTTACTTCTTCATCGCTAGTAACAATTAAAACAGAACGACATTGTTGTAATTTGGCTTTTTCAAGAATCTCGATCTGACGACAATCACCAATAATTAATTCTTCCAACAATTGTGGTAATTCAGGAAAATCCCAACTTGTGGGTATAATTTGTTCAATAGCAATCACTTTGACCCCAAATTTTTTCAAGGCCACAACACAGTGTTGTCCTAAACTACCTAAACCACAAACGAGAAACATTAGAGACTTTTTGCTAACTGATTAAAAAGAGGCTGATCCTGTTCCTTGGAACATAACCCAAGATAAGAAAAAGTTGACCACAAAAACAGCTAATAAAGCTGTTACAACCGCCGTTGTTGTTGACTGTCCAACTCCTTTTGCACCTCCAGTAGTGGTGAGTCCCCAACTACAACCAATGACGGCAATTAACCCACCAAAAGCAACAGATTTAAGCACAGAAGTAACTAGATCCCACAATTCTAAAAAGTTACGAATGGAGGTTAGGAAAACATAGGGAGAAATATCATACAATCCATTGGCAATCAATAAACCTCCTCCAATTCCTGTTATTAAAGAAAGGATATTTAAAACCGGTAACATTAAACAACAAGCTAACACACGAGGTACCACTAAATAGTCAACCGGATCAGTTTTGAGCATATATAAAGCATCTATTTGTTCAGTAACCCGCATGGTACCAATCTCCGCAGCAAAGGCAGATCCCACTCTTCCTGCTACCACAACCGCCGTTAACACCGGTGCTAGTTCTCTGGTTAAAGCTAAGGCTAACACTCCTCCAACGGTTGATGCTGCCCCAAAACTGATAAATTCCCTAGCCACTTGAATGGTGAACACCATCCCCACAAAACCGGCTGTTATCAAAGCGATGGTCAATGATTCCGGGCCGACAACACTCATTTGATCTAAGGTATTTCGTCGATGAATCTTCGTTTTGAGCAGATGAAAGAAAACTTGACCCCCTAATAAAATGGCTGCTATTAATCTCTCAAACCAAATACCGAGTCCTCTTCTTGAATGGGTTGGATTTGTCATTACTTTTTATGCTTGATGGATTTTTTTAGTTTAAGATTTTCCAGTTTTTTTGACCACCAAAAAGGGAGGGCGCAAGCTCTCCTTTTTCTCTTGTTACCTTAACCTATTTCTACCATAAGCTCTAAGGGTTAACTAATAGTTTAGGATACCCATTCCAAAAAGTCTGGCTAAACATTCGGTGTAGGGGTCAAAGCTCGTTGACCCCTACAAGATAAACCTGTGTGTTTATTAATGTACAATTAATAATTTTTCCTAGCAGATAGGGTTATGCTAATTGTGGGTTTCCTATCCTGAACAAGATATAAGATTGATAATGTTTAACTTTGCTCAACCTTTCTATCCTTTTGTCCTAGCCTTAGCTCGAAATAACCCAGAAAATGCCCATAAACAATTACTGAAAACTCTTCACAGTCTGGATGAAAATCGTGAGAAAATTTGGGGCAAATGGATATTATCTAATTTTGAGGATTCTTTTTGCTTTGAAGATGATCGTCTCCAACAAAAGTTATGGGGGTTAACCTTTAAAAACCCTGTGGGTTTGGCAGCCGGATGTGATAAAGATGGTTTGGGGGCTGGTATCTGGGATCATTTTGGGTTTGGATTCGCTGAAATTGGGGCTGTAACCCTTCATGCTCAACCTGGGAATCCAAAACCTCGTTTATTCCGCTTACCCCAGGATAAAGGGGCTTTAAATCGTTTGGGGGCTAATAATCAGGGGGCTGAAACAATTACCCAAACTTTAGCCCAAACTTGGCAAAGGCAACCCCGTCAAATTCCCATGGGAATTAATCTATGTAAGTCGAAAATTACTCCATTAGATCAGGCAGCGACGGACTATGTGGGCAGTTTTCGTCATCTTGTGGATTATGCAGACTATTTTGTGGTCAATGTTAGTTCTCCCAATACTCCTGGACTACGATCGCTACAAGCAGGGGAGCAACTTAATGTTATTTTACACGAATTACAAGGGGTTAATCAACAGAAAAAACCCCTATTTGTCAAAATTTCTCCTGACTTAAATTGGGACGCAATTAAGCTCATTATTGACTTGGCTAAAACTTATGAGTTAGCAGGAATTATTGCGACTAATACGACTATTAAAAGAGAGGGTTTGAAAACAAAAATATTGGCGAAAACTGGTAATCCTATCGAAGAAGAAGCGGGTGGAATTAGCGGCAAACCGGTTCGTAAACGCTCTACAGAGGTGATTAGATTTATTTATGAAGAAACGCAAAGAAGTTTACCAATTATTGGCGTAGGAGGCATTTTTACGGCAGAAGATGCTTGGGAAAAGATTACGGCAGGGGCAAGTTTATTACAATTATATACTGGTTGGATTTATGGAGGACCTTGGTGTATTCCTAATATTGCTCAGGGTTTAATTAAACAGTTAGACAAATACAAATTATCCCATATTTCTCAAGCGGTGGGAATGGATATAAACTGAGTGTTAAAGAGGTCAATAAGAAAGTTGAGAAAACATGAACAATGGACAATTACCTCTTTCTGAAAGGAAAAAGAATTGAAACAAACCAAAAAGTTTTATTGTCTTTTCTCTTTAATCAAGATAGGGTTTCAAGCACATTAATTATCAATTATCCATTGATAAATCATTAAGCAGCTAAGTAGCCGAGCATAAGTAAACAGAACTATATTAACTTATGTAAACATAGCTTGAGCATTACTCCTGCCTCCTGCCTCTTCTCAACTTTAACGTTTATTTTTGTCCAGGTACTTATTAATGTGCTTTCTCGGTTTCAGGATGATTTCTTAGATCATGTTCTTTATAAGCTTTTGCTGAAGCTTTAATCCAAATTGTGGCCGCAACGGAAAAGGGAACAACCATCACCATGAATCCTGTAATTAAAGGATGTTCACGACCAAAAGGGTTATTCATTAAAAAGGCAATAATTAAGCCTCCATAAAGTAATCCTAGAAAGGGTAATCCAATTACTAATAGAGCAAATTGTGTGTCTTTATCCATTCTTCAATTCCTCAGTCTTGAGCAAATTTTTCCATGATCTACATACTAAATCAATTCTAGCTTACTTCAAGATTTTAGTAGAATTGATTTAATAAAGTATTTCTTAATTCTGTAAAATTTTCAATTAGTTGTGAGAGGGTTTCTAAGTCTAATTCCTCTAAAGCTTAGCTAATTTCTTTAGCATAATTTAATAATTCACGAACTTGATAGCTTTGAAAATATAATAAACAGAGATTAACTATAGCAAAAATAAAAATAATAATCACAATTTGCTTAAGCTGTTTGACAATTTCCATTATAATTAAGCTATGATAGCTATTGAACGATTAACTATTAATATTGATAAAACTATTGCCACTATTTGCAAAGATCAATGACCAATTTCACCTCACGTATGGATCGGGTACAATCTCCTATAATTCCTATAGTGGGACAACTAATAAAAGATAATCCCGGAACCATTTCTTTAGGACAAGGAGTCGTTTATTATTCACCACCTCCAGAAGTTATTGAAGGAATTAGTCAATTTTTAAATCAACCTAATAATAACCAGTATAAATCAGTTCAAGGAATTAATTCTTTAATTGAACAAATTATTAGAAAACTACAAGAAGATAATCACACCAATATTAATTCAACTCGTTCTATCATGGTAACAGCAGGAGCAAATATGGCTTTTATGAACGCCATTCTTGCTATTACTCATGCTGGAGATGAAATTATCCTCAATACTCCTTATTATTTCAATCATGAAATGGCCATAACTATGGCCAATTGTCATCCTATTTTAGTCAATACTGATGATAATTATCAACTCTCGTTAGATAATATTAAAGCAGCAATCACACCTAAAACTCGCGCTATTGTTACTATTTCTCCCAATAATCCTACGGGGGTTGTTTATTCTGAGTCAAGTATAAAAGAAGTTAATCAACTTTGTCGAGAAAAGGGTATTTATCATATTTCTGATGAAGCTTATGAATATTTTATTTATGATGGTATTAAACATTTTTCTCCTGCTTCGATTATAGATAGTGATGACTATACTATTTCTTTATATAGTTTATCAAAAGCTTATGGTTTTGCTAGTTGGAGAATTGGTTATATGGTCGTTCCTAATCATTTATTACAACCAGTTAAAAAAATTCAAGATACGATTTTAATTTGTCCTCCTGTTATCGCTCAATATGCAGCTTTAAATGCTTTAAAAGTGGGAAAAAAATACTGTGAAAACCATCTTCAAGAAATCAATCAAGTTCGTAAGATTTTTATTCAGTATATCCAAGAAATAAATGATATTTGTACTTTAGTACCCAGCGAGGGTGGTTTTTACTTTTTCTTGAGAATTCATACTGAAATGAATGATTTTGAATTAGTTAAAAAATTAATCGAAAACTATAAAATTGCTGTGCTTCCTGGGTCAACTTTTGGGATGAAAAAAGGTTGCTATTTACGCATTGCTTACGGTGCGCTACAACAAGAAACAGCAACCAAAGGAATTGAAAGGTTAGTCCAGGGATTAAAACATCTAATTAATACCGTCTAACCTAACGTAAATAACGACGAGAGATTGAGCCAATTCCTAGTAACAAAAGACCTCCTAATAAAGCATGATTAGAAGGTTCAGGAACAGGAGTAATTACCCCAACCACCACAGGAATAGGATTAGGATTAAAATCTTGACGACCATCCCCAGGAATTGAGTCATCCGATAACCCAAAATCATTATCATTAATAACAACAAAACTAGGGTATTTTCCTCCAGGAATTAAAGCTAAACCTTCCGGTTTATCCCCAGCTACATAACCCAAATCAGGTAAATTAAATAACAATTTTTTATCAACAGGAGTAATTCCGGCGGTAACTAATTCTGCTGCGGTATGTTCTTCTAAAGTTTTACCTGGAATTAAATTAAAAACATCCGTTTCTAAATTAGTTGCATCAGATAA
Source organism: Crocosphaera sp. (assembly GCF_030064895.1). Classification (GTDB taxonomy): domain Bacteria; phylum Cyanobacteriota; class Cyanobacteriia; order Cyanobacteriales; family Microcystaceae; genus Crocosphaera. The sequence goes on from NZ_JASJEB010000004.1 coordinate 66,142, forward strand.
ATCAATTTCAAACACCAATTTATTCGCCTCTAAACCAAATTCACCATCTCTTTGAATAACCCCAAACTTATTACCTCCTAACCAAACAGCATCGCCAATTCTATCTACATTTGTGTCAAATAAATCATTCTCTAATAAATAGACAAATTCACCACTGACTAAAGGGTTCATAGGATCAGTAATATTCAGTTCCAGGATACGCAAAATGTCACTACTTCGTGAAGTGGTGTCTCCTGTATCATCAGGGTTATCAATAGGACTTTGAATAAAGGCATATAATGTATTAGCATCCTGATTTAATGCTACTGCTTCAAAACCTCTATTTACTCTTCTTTGAGCATAAACTGAAGGAATAATTTCTCTCCCAAAGGTTCCTGGAGTTTGACCTCCTGCTGCTGCTGTTCCCATAGGAATGAAACGATCTATTAAAGTTCCTCCTTGATCAAAATGATATATTGCCGGTCGATATTCATCAACCATCCAAAAACTATTATCACGCTCATCAATAACAATTCCTTCTAAGTCGGCCCCGAAAGGATCATTAGGAATAAGATTACCTGATAAATCTGTAGCAACCTGATCAGTATAAGCTGTTCCTTGCGCTCCTGCTTGTAAATTAGGGCGGACAGATAAAGGGGTTGTTCCATCAGATTGAACTAAATTAATTCGATCTATAATAGTGATATTATTGTTGGTTGGATCTAACTCAAATCGTAAAATTTCTGGCTGTAAAGCAGGAAGTGGTAAAGGAAGAGGACCGCGATCGGGATGGGTAACAAATCTTAAATTATTGCCATTAAATCCTTCAAAATATAACCCAGAAAATCCTCCTAAGATAATATCTTGTAGATTACCATCTTGATTAGGAACTTGTCCTAAACTGGGTCGATTATCAAAGTCAGAATTTGTTGATTGATAATTTTGTGCGCTGGCAACTTGAGTGATATTTGTTGCAAGAAAAACACCAAAAAATAGTTTCAGTAAATCTGATTTTACTTTCATTATTATCTCCAAAATGAATGGATAGTTAGGGTTTGAATTGGTTAGTGCAAACGCAAACTATCCTAACTTAGATATTTTTTCAACGCAGAAAATTTATGGTTTATTTTAATATTTTTGAGCTTAATTTTAAATTAACCAAATTATTATTAAATATTAATCAATTTAATTTTAACTGACATAACATACAAGTACAAAAAAAACTAAATAAGAAAATAAGTAAAATAAATTATCAATCAGTTACAGTCAAAATCAACTCTGTTACATGTTTTCACTTCCCTATTCCCTTTCTAAATTAGCTAGTTTTATCGAAGGTGGAAAATATCAAAAGGAGGCAGGAGTTAAAAAGCAGGAGGCAGGAGGTTTATTGTTTGGAAGGAGCTTTAAGGTTCAAAAATCATGCCCATAAATAAAATATTGCCTGTTTCATTATCTCGAATAATGGACAAAAAAGGACGATCAATCGTCAAAGAAAATTTTTGTTTTCCCTTATTTTTTGATATTTCTTGAACTGACAAATCTTTTCGCGTAGAAGAGTTAACACCATGTTCATTAATGGTTAAAATAGTTTGATGTTTCATCCCACTGATATAAGTAGCATGAGAACTTAGCTGAGAAAATTCCGCTTTGTCAGCAGCAAACATCGTTGAAAAACCCAACTTTTTTAAAGCATTTGTCAAATTTACTTCATCGTTTAATCGAAAGCGAGGTAACTCTAATAATCCTTGACTTTTGCGAAATTTAGAGAAGAGTTTGCTTGACTTTTTAGCCGTGATTTCCTCAAGAATTGTCGGTAAATCACTTTCTGCTTTGGGCAAGAATAAATATAAACTAAAACGTCCGTTACCATAAGGAAGTTCCGCGGCCTGTACTTCAGGTGTTTCTAAGTAGTTATAAACTCCTTTACGGGACATAAACGGGTAATTTTTAACTGATTGATCCCTTAAATAAAAAGGTTTATCCTTGGTTAAATTGCTATCAAATTCTCTTTTCCATCGTCCCTGAAAAGTAGCAGTATTAATCAGAAAAAGAACATCATCAGCCTGAGTAGAATCCATAATTTTCCGAACCTGTCCTTGAGTTTCTTCAGTTACCCAACGGTTCACAATACCTCTCGCTTCAGAACTGGAAAAATCTAAATTAGTAATTTTAGCCTGATAATAATTACGACTATTCTTACGAAATTGATAACGAAAAGGAAACCCTTCCTTTGCCCACAGAGAATTAGTGACAATGAAGTTACTAGAAAGTTCATGACTATTTAAGTCATTGTAGAGATTTTGGTTGGCGCGGTTGAGGGTATTAGCACTAACATTTTTCAGGTATAATCCTTGAGAAATTTCCGTTTGAGTCGCTCCTGTTGCGCCATTGTAGAGCATAGATAATGTCAGGGCAACACTGGTAGGAGCAATCAAGATATTTTCGTTTTCTTGACTTTCCGTCAAAGTAGAGAATAACTTAAAGCCAAATTTTACTTGTCCATCAACCAAATATCTTTGTTGAAGGGTGGGTTGAGGAAAAACAATTCTCGGGGAAACTTCTCGTAACCCTTTAACGTCCTTAAATACTCTGGGTAAATCTGTTTTTGAGACAGCAACTAAACCAGTCAAAAAAGAGACAATAGAGAGAAATCTCAAGGTAGCTTTCGTTGGTTTTAGAGTCCTCATCACCATCTGTCCTATTTGCAATACAGAAATGTTCATTGTGGTTAGGGTCAAAAGTTCAATATTTCCTAGTACAGATAACCGCTTCATAATTTTTATGGGTCATCTGTTTATCGATAGACAATATCTTCTTCTTTGGGGATATAATTGATTGCTAAACATCAATCTTATAAATTGTAAATAAATCATTACAACTGTTAATCTGTTTCTCCAAGGGAAATAAGCAACGGAGGTTAAGCAAAACTGTGAACATCCAAGAAATTATGACAAAAGGTGGACCTGCAATGTGGCCACTGCTTATTTTGTCAGTATTAGCATTGAGTACCATTATTGAACGTTCTGTGTTTTGGATACAGTTTCTACTCAAAGAAGGAAAAATTGTCAATCGAGTGCTAGAAATGGCGACTCATAACTGGGATGCTGCCCCGAAGGTGGCGAAGGAGTATAGTAAGCATCCGATGGGAAATTTTCTCTATGGACCCCTGAGATTAATCAATCCCGACCCAGAAGTGTTCCATTTAGCCTTAGAATCGGCGGCCGATGACGAACTGGCCCTGATGAGACGAGGGGACAAGATATTAGAAGCAGTGATTGCTTTATCCCCTCTACTGGGATTACTGGGGACGGTTTTAGGTTTGATTACCTCCTTAGGAGATATCCAAATCAGCGATCTCGGCACTTCCTCAACCACAGGTGTTACCCTGGGTATCGGAGAGGCACTCATTTCAACTGCGACGGGATTGATTGTTGCCATTATCAGTTTGACCTTTTATCGCATTTTCCAGTCCCTTTGGTCGAATCAGGTAAGGGTCTTTCGTAAAGCCGGTAGTCAGTTAGAAGTGATTTATCGTCAACGCTGGTCAGACAGCGACTGAGATCGTTCTATACTTTATAGCAATACTCCTTCAAAGTTTACAGAAACTTTTGACGAATAAACCTAAATATACTCATTTTTTTAAATATTGACCTATGACTGGTAGTAAAGCTCCTCAGAAAAAATCCCCATCACCCTCAGTTTATTCTCGACCATTGAAGTTATGGCAAGACGCTTCTTCTCCCCAAGAAGTGCGCATCGAGATTTTACCCATGATCGATGTCATTTTTTGTATTTTGACATTTTTTATCTTGGGTGCTGTGGGTTTGTCCCGTCAGCAAGCCATCAGTTTAGATTTACCCAAAGCCGGCTCAGGAACCCCCCAAATGCGGGAGATGTTGGTGGTGAGTCTAGATGATTTTGGTCAAGTTTATGTGGAAAAGCAATTAGTCACTCGTAATCAATTATCCAATCAGATCAAGAGCTATCATCAATTAAACCCCAATGGCTTAATGGTGCTTCATGCTTCTAGAAACGCCACTTATAACGAGGTAATTCAAATTTTAGATATGTTACGAGAAGTAGGGGGCGATCGCGTTGCCTTAGCCACGTTACCTGGAGAAAACGAAGCTAGTCCTAGTTCTTGGAATGATCCCAGTTTGACCCCTTTACCATCCCAAAATAGTTTGCCTGGAGGCTATCCTAATAATTTTCCTGCAACCCGTCCCAATAATCCTGCTAACGGGTTAGGTAATTATCCGACTAATCCTTTACTCCCTTCTCAACCCAACAGGTCGACTATTCCTCAAACCACTGTGCCTAATAATTAACCTTGAACAGAAATATTTAATTTCATAAGAGGCTCCTCACCTAAAGCTCTTTTCTCGCCCCTTTAGCTTCTTGCTGACCTATCTCAAGGCATCATCCGACAAGCTAATAGTTGTTCTTCTAAGGCCGCGATACGATTATAAGCGGCCGTTAATTGTGCGGTTAATCGTCTAACCTGAAGATCGGTGGTTAATAGAGGTTCTTCTTCAGGAGCGATTAAAGTGTGAGTTTCACTATCATCCAGTAAAACATCTTTATGTTCCATTACTGATTGATAGTGGTTGGTTTTCGGCACACTTGGGGGAACCGAAGGAGACACGCTCGCTATAGACTGGGGTTGGGTCGGTAACTTTTCGTTAACCACCGCTTCACTACGTAGGTGAGATGTCCCCATCTGTAGGCTAAGCTTTTCAACAATATGATGAAGTTGTGTTACCTGTTGATTAAGTTCATTAATTTGTTGTTGTAGCCCATCCATAAGAATGCCCATCACTAAAAAACTGTGCTATTGTTAATCCTAGAATTCCCTGAGACGGATAGTTATAGATTCCTGATTCATTTAACGATTACTTCACTACTCTTCATTAAATCCTTAACGAATCTGTAGATAACCATTTATCCTTAAAATCAAGGATATCATTATGATAAACGACTATTAAGCACCGTAAAACCTTGATCTTGTCTTAAATAATTGATATGAAAGTTAACTTAAAAAGTTCCTTAAATGATAGACATATTGATGCTAATCAAAGCAACAGTCAACGACAAGTTGCTATCTCTCTTTCTGCTGTCAGTGAAAGCAGCGATCTCAGTCTGCCTTTAAATTTGGGCTTAATTTTAGACCAGAGTGGGTCGATGACAGGGAAACCAATGACAAGGGTGAAAGAAGCTGCTCTCTATCTACTGGAAGGATTAGGACCAGAGGATCGCCTCTCTGTGGTAGCCTTTAACCATCGGGCCAAAGTAATTGTTCCCAACCAAGCAGTGGATGAGATGGACAAGGTTAAACAAGCGATCGAAGGTCTCCACGCAGCAGGAGGAACTTCTATCGATGAGGGGATGAAGTTAGGGATCAAGGAAGTTGCTTTGGGTAAAGATGATCGGGTTTCTCAAATCTTTTTGTTAACTGATGGGGAAAATGAACACGGTGATAACGAACGCTGCTTAAAATTAGCCCAAGTTGCAGGAGATTACAATATCACCCTCAATACTTTAGGCTTTGGCAACCATTGGAATCAAGATGTTTTAGAAAGTATTGCCGATGCAGTGGGAGGAACTCTCTGTTATATCGAACAACCAGAACAAGCATTAACTGAGTTTAGCCGTCTTTTTACCCGTATGCAGTCTGTGGGGTTAACTAATGCTTATCTTTGCTTAGAATTTGTCCCAGAGGTACATCTGGCAGACTTTAAACCGGTGGCCCAAGTAGAACCCGAAACCGTAGAATTAAACGCCCAACAGGAAGGCAACACCTATATTGTGCGTTTGGGGGATTTAATGATGGATAATGCACGGGTGATTCTGGTTAACCTATATTTGAGTCAATTATCGTCAGGAAATCATACTATCGGTACGGTACAAGTGCGTTATGATGACCCGTCTTTGTCCCAGACGGCTTTATTATCGGAGAAAATTCCCTTAACCGTAGAAGTGCAAGGAGAATATGAGGCTAAAGTTGATACTAAGGTTCAGAAGTCCATCTTAACTTTAGCTAAATATCGTCAAACCCAGTTAGCTGAAGCCAAGTTAAATACAGGCGATCGCCAGGGGGCGGCTACATTGTTACAAACGGCAGCTAAAACGGCTTTACAATTAGGTGATAAAAGTGCAGCCACAGTTTTGCAAACCAACGCCACTCAGTTACAAGCAGGGGAAGAACTGAGCGAAGCGCAACGGAAAAAAACTCGTATTGTTTCTAAAACTGTTTTGCAAAGTGATGAGTAATCAACCCAGTCCTAATTCTAGTTTGAGGAGGTTAATAGAGGTTTCTCCGATATAAGATTGAGAACATATTATATCGGGAGGGCGAATAATATCGTCTCTAACCCTTAGAACAGCTTCTCTAACCAGAGAATAACTAGCCGGATCACTCATGATAGTTTGTGCCGATCGCACTAAAGTTAAAAGTTGATGGCGATCGCTGGCCTGAGCGGTAATTAATAATAAATCATCTCCCCGTAAACTGTGGATGAGAATTTCTGCAACGCGAATAATTCCTGGACTTAAACTAACAATTCCTAAACGAGTATCGTTGGCTAATGTTTTAATAATGGCCAATTCTTTGCCATAATCATAAATATCGATGGGAAAAACACGAGTTGCATAGGAAGAGGCAATCAATTCCGCTTCGGGGATAAAATAACGACTTGTTACTACAGTAGCGGACTTTTTTTGCGACAAAACGTTATCCAAATTCTCTATAGACACCAATTCTACGGGGATAGCTAAAGCCTTTTCTAACTCTTGTAAAATCAGTTCTCCTGCTCCCATATCCCTACTGGGAACGGTTACTACTAACTGCGCGCTGCATCGCAAACGCCAATCAATCACCGCTAGAGATAATTCTTTGGCTTGGGAGAGGGTTAAACCTTGTTTGAGCAGTTCATCTAGGGTTTTATGAACCAGTTGACTTTCTTGAGGATATTGGCTGAATAAGGGGGTTTCTGGTAGGGAAATGTCTTCGTTATTTTGCTCTTTAACGTATATTCCTGAACCGGCGATGGACTCAACTAAGCTCGCTTCTTCGAGTTGTTGATAAACTTTACTGATGGTATTACGATGTAGTCCCGTCATAGTTGCTAGTTGACGGGTACTCGGTAAACGATGGCCAGGAGGATATTGACGAGAAGCGATGGCAAAGCGCATCTGATCAAATAGTTGTTTAGAGGCGGGAATATCACTATCGGATTGTATTTGGAACTTAAGCATAGTCACCACGCCGAGTAAACCCTATCAGATTTATGGATATTATAACAAAACACGGGAGCGAGAAAGGCTGAAAATAGAAGCTGAACTTAGTTTAATATCTGAAAATCAGATAAACTGATTATAAAATCTATATTTAAGATCATATATTTTTGCTTCAATATCTATACAGTGTTTGATATCTTTTTCACAAGTTAATTAGGGTTAAGCTTTTATTCAGCGAACCCTAATTAACTCGTGGAGTTACTTTCATCTACCTGAAGAATTTAACAACAATTTAGTTTCTGATTCTCCGGATTTTTGTAAACATTTGCTCATTTCATAGCTACCTAAAGCGATGAGTCCCCATTGACTTAATAGAGGAAATATAACTGACATCATGGTTAACATATTTAAGTTATTGTGGAAAGCAGCTAAATTGAAAATAGTAAATAACCAAGGTGTTATAGCTTCATTGGGATAAATTTGTAAAATGGCAAACATCAGAGGAGGAACAATCATTAAAACAGCAATGACTGCAGTAGCAATTAAAGCAGGTTTGGGAAGTTTAAATAGGAGAATACGTTGACCTATGACTGCATAAATTATTAGCATATTTAAAGTCATAAATAGTGCTAATAAAACAGCCAAGGGATTATCTAGGGGTGCTATCAATGCTGTGGGTAGCAGATAGACAAACATAATGCCTACATTGAGAGCGATCGCTAGGGGTGAAGGACTTTTTTCTCCTAAAATTAAATCTCGGAGTATGGAACGGGAATTTTCGGGGTTTTGGTGACGATATCTTGCCCAATCATATAAAGTTTGACGATGGGGACTCAAGGCCACCATTAATAAACAAGCAAAGGCAATAATGAACATTTGTAAGACAATCATATTAGCAAAAATATGATCTTCTATGTTTTCCCAGCGGCCTGCTTGAAAGATAAATCCTGTGCTTATAATAATAAAACTAGCTGAAATACCATAACTATTTATTTTACTTATCCAAGTTGCATTAGGATTACGAAAACGTCTGTTTAATGATTGGTTTATCCAATAAATCCAAACCCCATAATTAACGAAAATAAAACTAATTCCTAAGAAAGAATTGTTCCAGAATTGTTTACCATACCAAGCAAACTGTTGTAGGGTTTCGTAATCAATATCTGCTGTTTTAACAGGAATATAAGTTGATTCAACTAGATAGGCTAAAATTGTTCCTGGATAAAACAACATTAACCAATCTAAAGGGGTGTGGGAAATAAAATCATGGGAAGAGAAGAGAATACTTGTAGTGATAAATAGAAACATTAAAACCAGTCCACTACATAGAAAAGCTTGAAATCCTCCTAATCCTGAACTTACTAAACCGAATAGTAACGAAAGACTATAGAAAAATGCACAACTAATAATAATGCCTAAATAATAGGCTAATATTAGACTAGGAGAAATACGTGCTTGAATTCCAGCTATCAAATGTAGGGGACACAAAATAGCAGACAAAAAATAAATAATTGAAGGAACTCCCAGGATTTTACCTAAGAGAATATTTTGAGAAGAATGGGGACTTAAACGGATAAAGTTTAGGGTCCCTCTATTTTCTTCTTTTGATAGATCAGCTATCAATAAATAGGTTCCAGCTATTAATAAAATAAATAATCCGACAACGCTAAGAACTTTAAAAATGTCTAACCACCAAAGCTGCCAATTAATAACCCAATTACCTGCTAAGTCTTTAATACATGATAGATGATTATAACTTCTATATCTCCCTGATGGTGTAGCAGTACAATAACGACCATATTGGGGTGTGGTAATGCTATCTATGGGGAGTTCTGCTTCAAAAGCTATTAGTAATAAAAATTGAATGCCAACAGCAATAATTGCAGCAATAGACAAATTACGAACCTTAAAACGTCCTTTTAATTCTCTGATTAATTGGGGATTCAAGTCTCCAATTTTATCGATATAGGTGACAAGCATTGGCTTTTTTCTCCTAGATTTATGTTTGAGTAAGTAACATCAATTATGATGGTTGTTGATGGCCTAAATTAAGAAAAATAGACTCTAAATCTTCTTGGGTACAATGAAATTCTGCAATGGGAATTCCTTGATTGATAAGATGCTTTAATAATTCGGCACTTTCTTCATCTCCTCCTGAAAAATTAACTCGTAAACTATTTTTATGAGAGATAATCTCCCATTCTTCCACTTGAGAAAAGCTTTTTAATTCTTGTTCAAGTTGGGTTAAGTCCCCTAAAGTTTTGATAATAATTTGTTGATGAGATAATCTTTGGTACAGTTCCTTGAGTGAGGTACTTTCTACTAAATATCCTAGTTCCATAATACCAACGGAAGTACATAATTCGGCTAAATCACTCAAAACATGGGAAGAAATTAAAACAGTCATACCCACACTTTGCAAGCTTTTAATGACTTCTCTAAACTGCATTCTAGCAATAGGATCTAAACCTGAAACCGGTTCATCTAACAATAATAAAAGGGGATCGTGTAAAATAGTTCTTGCTAAGCTTAATCTTTGTTTCATTCCCCTGGAAAGGGTTTTGATATTGCTGTATTGTTTACTGGTTAATTGAACTAATTCTAGAACTTCTTGAAGACGACGACGACGATGGGGTAATCTAAGATGATATAGTCTAGCAAAATAATCTAAATAATCCCAAACATTGAGGTCTTCGTATAAGGGAAAATCATCTGGAAGATAGCCTAACTTTTCCTTAAGACGGGGGTGACTATTATCCCTTAATAAGCGATCGCCATAAATATGAATTTCTCCTGCGGTGGGTTCTTCCACTGCGGCCAACATCCGGATCAAGGTGGTTTTTCCTGCACCATTGGGCCCGATTAATCCGTAAACTTCTCCGGCCTGTACCTCCAATTCTAGCTTATTGACAGCAATATGGCGTTCAAATTGCTTAGTAAGGTTAGAGGTGGCGATCGCTAGTTCTGAGACTATCATAGTTCAGTTATTAGTAAACTTTGAATTTTTAGCAATACTATGCTTGATATAGTTAGCTTAGCTTTTTATTCAAGGAAATGACCACAATTTATTCTGGACTATAATTAAGTATCATAATATATAAGAAATCTTGAATATTTAGAGAAGTTTTTAATGATCTGGTAAAGTAACCATGTCTAACCAAAAAGATTCAATTCCTTTTACTAATTTAAACAAGTCTTTTAAATTACGAGATTTAGTAATATAACAGTTCACATAGAGGTCATAACTTTCCTGAATATCCTCATCATTACTGGAGGTTGTTAACACAATCACTGGAATACGTTTGAGATCGGGATCGGCCTTAATTTCTGCTAATACTTCCCTCCCGTCCTTGCGAGGTAAATTCAAATCTAGAATAATTAAATTAGGACGGGGAGACTCGCTAAACTCCCCGTCTTTTCGCAAGTAGGCCATCGCATCCATTCCATTCCGAACTATCATTAATTGATGGGGAACAGTACTGGTTTTAAGGACTTCTTGAACTAGACGAATATCTGCCTTAGAATCTTCTACTAAGAGGATAATTTTATCTTGTTGACCCTCTCTTGCGATCACGTTCTGTACCTCCTACTGGTATGGTGAAATAGAATGTTGCACCCTGGCCCAATTCTGACTCTACCCAAATTTTACCGCGATGGCACTCGATTATTTTCTTACAAATAGCTAAACCCATACCGGTTCCTGGATATTCGTCACGGGTGTGTAACCGTTGAAAGATGACAAAAATGCGATCGCTAAACGTGGGATCGATCCCAATACCGTTATCTTGTACGGAGAATAACCATTCATCCTCTAACCGTTGCGCTTGAATATGAATGTCCGGGGTTGTTTCGCTGCGGAATTTTATCGCATTAGAAATTAAGTTTAAGAACAATTGTATTAACTGCGTACTATTAGCCATGACGGTAGGTAGAGGATCATGGGTAATGATAGCGTTTGTTTCTGCAATGCGTCCCCGTAAGTTTGCGATCGCTTTTTTCAATGCGCTTTGGGATTCGGTCAATTGAAACTGGATATCGCGTATATCCACCTTAGAATAGGCTAAAACATCGTCTATGAGGGTTTGCATCAAGCTGACCCCTTCCACGGCAAAATTGATGAATTCTTTGCCATCCTCGTCTAATGCTTCATCGTAGCGCATTTCTAACAGTTGCACATAGTTGGAGACTTGGTTCAAAGGTTCTTGTAAGTCGTGGGAAGCAACATAGGCAAATTTCTTTAATTCTGCGTTAGATAGTTCTAAATCGTGGGCTAATTCTGCTAATTCGTCTGCTTGTCGGAGAATAATGTTAACTATCGCTTGTTTTAGTCCTAATGCGGCTTTAATTTCTATGGGTTTCCAAGACAGGGAAGTTAAACGGACGGTTTCTTTCCATAATTCAAAGGATTTTCGGGGACATAAGCGCAAATTTCCGTCTATTTTCTGCATTTCGTAAGCTTTAGAGGGATCTCCTCCCCAATTAACTGTTTGAATTACTTCGGGACGGAACCAGAGGATATAATTACGGTGAGAAATTTTAATTGCTAATAACCCACTGGCGACATTTTTAAAGTTGCGCGCATCTGCGTATAAATGAGGTAAAGAAGGGGTAGAAAATACTTCTTCATCGACATTTTTTTTCAACCATTGCAGTAAATATTTAACTTCTTCTTGGTTAGGAGTTTTTCCTATTAAGTTATATTCGTCTCCTACACAAATTACAACTCCTTGAGAACTAGTTAAGTCTAGCAGGTTTTGATGACTATTAATTAACCCTTCAATAAAGGTATCTGCTTGGGACATTGATTCGATTAATGCACCCTGAATAGCGGTTAATTTCATGCGATAATTATAGTCTTTTGTTTCTTCTTTAGCGGAAATTTCAGAAAAAACGACTTGTCCCAAAAATTCGCAAGCTTTTCTTAATTCGTAGGGAACATATTTCGGTGTTAAATGGTGACAAGCGATCAGTCCCCATAATTTTCCGTCGTCTATTAAGGAGATGGTTAAAGATGCACCCACACCCATATTATGGAGATATTCGAGATGACAAGGTGAGGGACTTCTAAGGATCGAATGGGTTAAATCTAACGCTGTATCATTTAGGGGGTGTAACTTAGGAAATAAATCGACTCCAGTTGCTTTTGCGTCTGGAATTAAACGTATATAGTTAGAACTGAATAGTCTTCTTGCTGGTAAGGGAATATCAGAAGCAGGATAATGTAAACCTAAGTAAGGTTCTAATTCTGCTAGTTTATCTTCTGCTATAACTTCTCCGTGATCATCTTCGTCAAATTTGTATAACATGACTCGATCAAAACCGGTCATTTTCCGAACTTCTTGGACAATAATTTGACAAAAATCTGTTAAATTTGCATTAGTTTGTAATTGACTAATAGAGGCTTTTGCTAGGTGATAAAAACTTAAAAATGGAATATTCTCTTGAGAAATAGCTGGTTCCAATTCTAATATCAAGAATCCTTCGACATTACGATGAAAAACACCATCAAAAATAACGTAATTATCTCCATCAATTCTTGCCCAAAGTTTGGTAGGATTAATAAAATCTAGGTTATTATTTTCCAATCCTATTCTTAACTGTTCAATTTGAAAACTATCAAAAATATCATCTAAAGTTAGATTAACAATTTCTTGTGGTATAATTCCAAAAAATTGTTTAGTATTGCTGCTGGTTTGAACAATTTTCAGGTTAGATTCATCCAGAACAAATAATACTCCATGAGGTTGAATTTTTCCCCATAAATGTATTTGTAATTCTTCTAATCTTTTGAGATTAATGTCTTGAGTAATATGAGAATTACTAATCATAAAGCTTCCCTCGATGTACTTGATTAATTAATTATGTTTCATCTTAAAAATGTCAATTCAATGCAAAATTTTGCCTTCAGTGTAGTGAATTTCTATAATATATAATTAATTTAACCTTGAATGTAAGTTTAGTATAGCGTAGAATTCCTATTATAGAGACAATAAAGAGTTAAGAATCAAGATAAAATGTAAACAAAATAAAATATTAATCTATATTTTGTAATTAAACTAAATCTAAATGCTAAATGAGAAAAGTTTTAACTATATTTCATTGGGATTAATTCCTAATTCTCTTAATTTCGCTTTCAACTGTTCATTTTCTTGCAAAGCTAATTCTTTTTGTTCTCTTTCATAATCTTGTTGTTGTAAAGCTAATTCTTTTTGTTCTCTTTCTTGACTCGCTGCTTCTTCGGGACTTGATACTAATTCCCCATCGATGTCAAAATAACGTAATTTATCTTCATATATTCCTAAATATAATTGTAATTGTTCACTCCATAAACATCCTTGTTCATTGGGTTCAATGGGTTGATATTTTCCACTGATTAAAGTAAAACCTTTAAACTCTAATGTATAAGGGTCAAACCAAAAATAATCTGGTGTTCTAAATGTATCTTGATAAATCTCTTTTTTTTCTCCCCTATCGGTTGCTGCGGTACTATCGGATAAAATTTCAATGATTACATTAGGATACTTTCCTTCTTCTTCCCAGACTACCCAACTTTTGCGTTTTTCATCCCATTTCGTTCCCAACACTACAAAAAAATCTGGACCTCTAAAATCTTCTGATTTTTTCTGATTGGGACTGTAATAAATGGTCAGGTTTCCTGCTGCAAAATAGTCTTTTCTATCTTGCCATAACCATTGTAAAGATTTCAGCAATAAAATAATTTGAGTTAGGTGTAAATAGGTTTCCAATGGGGGTTCATCACTCCAAAATTCTCCTTTAGGAAAAATTATCTCATAGTTTGGTTCTGTTGTTGGTGGAGATGGGTTTGAAGTGGTAATCATTGGGAGAAAAGTTAGAAATTATTGTTAATTTCTATTTTAGCGTAAGTTTGAGCAATAATTTCCTGTACAATTTTTTCAACTGATAAATTGATATCAATAATCACAGCATTTTCTGGTTCTTCTAATGTTTTAAATTGAGAAAGTAACATATTTTCTTTCATAAAATGTTCTGAACGATTTTGCAACCTTTTTAAAATAGTTTCATAGCTTCCTTGTAAATAAATAAAAATAATATCTGTTGTATTTTCTTGTAATAAATCTCGATAATATTGTTTTAATGCTGAACAAGTTATAACAGAATTTTTATTTTGTTTTTGATGTTGATTAATAACCAATTTTATAGCTTTTAACCAAGGTAAGCGATCGCTATCATTCAAGGGAATACCTTTACTCATTTTAGTAATGTTTTCTGGGGGGTGAAAATCATCAGCATCATAGAAAGTGCAACCTAATTTTTGACTTAAAGCTTTACCTATTGTTGTCTTTCCTGAGCCTGATACTCCCATAATTAAATAAATCATTAAAACTAATTAATTAAGTTTTTATTCGCCCCCCAAATTACCAATTTAAGACATCACAATCTTCTAATTTTTATTACAAAAAGGAATAGTCCCATATTCATAAACAAATGATGTCTTTGTTTGTGACTTATCCGATACCCAGTTACTCATTCCCTGCATTGCTGTAAAGACTTTTTTTGCTCCACTAGCAACCTTTTCTGAATAATCTTCTTTATTTGTTTTATCTTTATACTTAAAAGAGATTTCAGCAATTTTTGGTTCTGTGGAACTTGGAGAATCATACCACAAAGTTAGACCAAATTCACCATCTTTATTACCTAAATCTACTTCACCTCCTTCATAAACTTTCTCACTTATGGTTAACCCATTAACTTCTTTTATTGCTTCATTCATATCAAATTTGTATTTTTCCAGTTCGGGATAAAGTCTCACAGGATCATCCATTTTATTTAAGTTTTTAGTGGCTGAAATTGTTTTCTTAGCTGAATAAGAAAACTTGGAACAAAAAGGTTTACTGATGTCTTCTTCAAACTTAGATTTGTCACCACTTATAGGTAGAGAACCAGCAATATATCTATCAGGTGAACGGAACTTAAGTACGACTTCTCGCTCCTCATTTTCAACTCTTTCACGAAATACTAAGTCCTTATTTTTTAGTTCACAGGTTCCTGGTGTATCGTAAAATGTAACGGTGCGGTTCTTAGCAAGGGTTAGAGAACCTTTCGTATCTATGTTAATGGGTTCCCCTTCAACAAGTAGCTGAAGTTCCCTCCAATAATCATTAACTGCATTCTCTGGGTTGCTACCATTAAAGTTGCTTGGAACCAAAATTAATTTATATTCCCGAGATGTTATCACGGGCCCTGCGTTTGCTAATGAAGTTGTAAATACAACTAATGAAATGATGCAAACAAAGAGTATTTTTGTAATTCTAGTAATAAACATAAACTTTTCTCTCCTGTTTAGTTATTCTTGATCTTAGAATAGATACTTAAATAAAAATATTAAAAATTGTGTTCTTAAATCTCTCACAAGTTAATATTTTTTAATGCTTAGCTCTTACTTTATGTAATGCCCAATTACGGGTTAAAATAGCTCTAGGATGAATAGTTTTATTGTGTTTTATTAGATATTGTAGAGAATATTCACAAGTTTGTTGCACACTTTTATAAAGATTAGTCGAACTTACTTTACGCATTTTTTCTAATTCTGAGTTATTCCCTCTATTTGGTTCTAAAGCATCAGCAATAAAGACAATACAACTAAGATGACTCATTTCAGGTTTACCTAAAGTATGGTTACGAATCGCATTTAAAATGTCTTCATCTTTTACCCCAAAAGTTTCTCTAGCTATAATTGCGCTTGCATCTGCGTGTAAAAGATGGGGGTTAAGTAAACAAATTTCATCAATTTCATTGTTTTCTTTTTTAGCCATTGCTAATAGTTTAGGTGGTGGGAAAAACTTGGCTAAGTCGTGCATTAATCCTGCTTTTGCAGCTTTTTCAGGGTCAATTTTATGATAAATTGCTAATTGTTCACACATTTTTTCAACTCCTAAAATGTGTTGCAAACGATGTTCCGAAACATTATTTTTTAACCAATCAATAACTTTTTCTCTCATAATTATTCAAAAAATAACAACTATTCTACTTATTATTGTAAGACATAAGGAGACTCAATAACGTGAGTTCGGAGTTAGGAGTTATAAATTTTTTAACGAGAGAATGAAGGTTTGAGAATTCTTATTTGAGTCAGTTTTCTCGAAATTTCCTTATATCGAACTCAGGTCAATAGATTTTTGTTTTAGGGAACAGGGAACAGGGAATAGGGAACAGTAAATCATAAAAAAGATATCTTATAGATTAGTACATAATAGTATTATATTTCTACAAATACGTCCTTGTAGGGGTTTAACAATGTTAAACCCAGACGATTGATTTTCTCACAACTGAAACCTGATTATTATATCTGTTAAATTATGACTCAGATTCAGATTCAGCAATTAATTTTTGTTGAAATAATGGGGAAGGTAAAAAGCGAAATCCTTTTTCATCTTCTTGACGAATTAATAATCCTTGTTCTTCCATAGTTTTGAATTGTGGTAATAGTTCAACAAAGGTCAATGCGTCTAGTTTATCTAATGTTGCATCGGAAATATTTTCACTGATTCCTCCTGCTTCATCAGCAACATATAATAGGTGACGAAACTGTGGACTTAACCGATAAGTAAATTCTGTTTGTAAGCTGTACCAAATTTCATTAAATGCTGTTTCATCTATGGTTTCATAATCTTGTGAGGCAGCTTTTCTTAATACTTTTTCGCAAATAACATTTAATTGTCGGGGAACTCCCTGTGCATATCCAGTAATTAAGTTAGTTACCTCTTCTGTGAAGGGATAAGTATCATTTCTTTGTTCATCTCTAACACTATTAAGATAGTTAATCATAATCTGCTTTAAGTCATCTTGACTCATGAGTTTTAGGGGAATATCTTCAGAAAAAATGCCTAAACTTTTAAGGGTAGAATCTTGTAGTTCTGTAAACCCTCTTCCCGTCATAATAAAGCCCCTATTTTTTCCCATGCGAAACAAATCTAAACTACTTTCTAAAATACTCTGTACAACAATAGTTTCTTTTTTATCGAAATCATCAATGGCAATAACAACACGAGAATAGATTTTTTCCGCTTTATTAAGCAAACGAATCAGTAAAGGATAAGGATCAATGTTATCAGTAGGGCTAACTTTATTTGATGTTGATTCTTGTCTTTTGCCAAAGGAGAGTATACCTAGTTTAACTTGTCCTTCTATGGTGGTTTTTGGATTTTGGATAGAATAACCTAACAAAGTATCAGTGATGTCTTTTGCTTCTTCATCTTTGTCCGCTAAACTATCGGCAATACCTAATAATAAAGCGCGGTAAAATTCGTCACTGCTATCCCCAGGAATACTACTTAAATACAGAACTAACATTTGTTCATTAATTTCGGCAACTTCCTGCTGTAACTGATTAATTAAGTTAAAAATCAAGGCAGTTTTTCCAATACCCCACGCCCCTCTAATTAAGATATTTCTTCCTTCGTAAAGAGTAGGAATGGCGATATCTAAAACCTCATCCCTTCCATAAAAAATCTGTGCTAATTTTTCGGGATCATCCGGAGGAGTAGGACGAAAAGGATTTTCTTTTAGTCCCCATTTTTTTAGGTTATCATTATGTTTTTTTAGTCTTGACATTTTAGCTTAATTCTAGTATGTTCAAAAGGTTGTTAATTTCTTCGAGTAGTTGCGGATCGGGATGGTTTTGATAATAGGTTTGTGCCTCTTTTAAATGGTCATAAGCTTGTTCAATTTTTCCTGTTTGTATTTCTAAGTTACTGAGGGCAACGGTAACAGAATAGGTGTTTTCTTCATCCCCTAAACGACGAAAAAGACGCAAGGAATCTTTAAAATGGAGTCTGGCTTTTTCTAAGACACTAATGCGATGATAAACACGGGCTAATTCAAATAAAATAGGGGCTAAATGGGGAACATTTTTGCTTTTGCGATAGGTTTGACTACAGCTTTCTAAGTGTTTAATCGCTTCTGGATAATATCCTCCTTCAAAAAATGTTCTGCCTAACTGATAGTAACTATCAAAAATTAAATCAGCATTGGCTGTTTTTTCCAAGATATCTTTTGCTTGTTGATAAACAAGAATCGCTTCTTTAATATCTTCCGGGTTGTTAAGCAGTTGAAACCGTTGCCGATAACTATTACCTAAATTATATTTTATCTGCGCCCAATAATCAGGAAAGGTCTTACCTGTATAAACTTTTAAAACATTTTCATAACAAATAATAGCTTGATCTAAATTATCTGTTTCATCCCCAATACTGCGCTTAAGATAAGCATTAGCTAGATTATATTGGGTGTTTGCCCAGTCCAAAGGAAAACTTTTCAAGGTGTGAATGTTTAACGCTTGTTGATAACAAGAAATAGCCATTTCTAAATTATCGCTAGAATCTTCTTTAATGCGATCGCTATAAGCAAACCCCAGATTATTTTGTGTGGTGGCCCATTCATAAGGAAAAGCGTCACGGGTATAGACTTCTAAAGACCTCTGATAAGCTTGGATTGCATCTTCTAAATTATCGGCCCTTTCCCCTCTGATGCGATTTTTATAAGCATTCCCCAGATTATTTTGTGATCTTGCCCAATAAAAAGGAAAAGCGTCACGGGTATAGACTTCTAAAGACCTCTGATAAGCTTCGATCGCATCTTCTAAATTATCGGCCTTTTCCCCTCGGATGCGTTGATTATAAGCATTCCCCAGATTATTTTGTGTGCTGGCCCATTCATAAGGAAAATTGTCATAGTTATAGATTTCTAAAGACTTCTGATAAGCGTGGATCGCATTTTCTAAATTATTAGCCCTTTCCCCTCGGATGCGTTGACTATAAGCATTCCCCAGATTATTTTGTGTTTGCGCCCATTTTTGAGGAAAAGCGTCACGGGTTCTAACTTCTAAAGACCTCTGATAAGCTTGGATCGCATTTTCTAAATTATCGGCCCTTTTCCCTCGGATGCGATCGCTATAAGCAGTCCCCAGATTATTTTGTGTTTGCGCCCATTGTTGAGGAAAAGCATCACGGGTTCTAACTTCTAAAGACCTCTGATAAGCTTGGATCGCATCTTCTAAATTATCGGCCCTTTTCCCTCGGATGCGTTGGCTATAAGCATTCCCCAGATGATTTTGTGTTTGCGCCCATTTTTCTGCCATTGTTTCACGGGGACGCATTTCTAACACAGTTTTATACCCTTTAATAGCAATTTCTATATTATTCGCCCGACTTCCTAAAGGAAACTCCATAATATCAGTACATAAATTTTGAATCACTCCTACTATCAAAGCAGCTTTTTCTGGGTTGATTTGAGAAACGGTATTTTTCGTCCATCGTTGCAACACTTGGCCAAAGAGATCATCTAATAGGTGTTTATGCTTTTTTAGAATGGGATAAACCACCGCAGGATCATTACTCTTCCATTCTGCTTGTAATACTTCTAAGAAAAAGTTTTGATAGTCTTGGATATTATTTTTTTTTCGCTTTGCATATTCTTTTAATATAAAATGGCGTAACCAAGGAGCATTATTGCTTTCTGGTTTTTGTTGTTCTAACCAGTCTGCATATTGGTTAACTATTTCGATAAACTCTTGATTAATTAACTCCTCATTTTCTTGCAGTATATTGGGTTCTTCCCCTTGAGGACAGTTGAGTAATTCTTCGATTAAATTAACGTATTTTTGTGATTGTTCTTCATTCATGTTAATTGTCATTCCGAGGGAAGAGGAATCTCATGAGGGTGTTAATTATCAAATTTAATTGTATTGTATTATATTACTTGGCTTCGGCTTAATGATATTAAGCCCCTACATTACATATACCAGTCAGTAATGATATATGAGAAGCGAGAATATATCAGGAAATAATAGTATTATATCCCGACAAATACATCCTTGTAGGGGTTTAACAATGTTAAACACAGAAAGCTTATTTTCTCACAACTGAAACCTAATTCCTATATTATCAAAGTCATTATAACTTCTTAATTCCCCTCCTGGGAGGGGTTAGGGGTGGGTTGACTTCATCAAAGGTTAGGTGTAAAAAATAATTTTGCTCCACCCGTAATTATAGCACTAGCGACAATAACAATTAACGCCCAAATCTGATTTTTTTGGGTTCCTTCTACATTTTGTAGTCGCTTATCCATTCCTTCAACTTTCTCGGTTAAAGTTCCTAGTCCAACTTCTAAATTATTGAGACGTTCATTAACTTTATCTAATTTATCATTAACGTCTTTTTTGAATTCTTCAATTTCTTGCTTAACTTCTTTAATCTCTTGCCTCATTTCTTTGTGGTTGCTGTCTATCTTATCCTCAATACGTTTAAGGATTTCTGCGGTAGTATAGGTAACGGTGGATGTATCACTCATAAGTTTAATACCTAATAATATTGCTTGATTCTTACTTACTATTTTAATTTTAGCAAATATTTAAACCATGTAACTATAAATATTATTCCTGATTTTATTAAAGTTTATAGATTACTAATATTGCTGCTGAAAAATATACGAGAAAAATTATTGATTTCTTTAACCTCTTTGAATCTAAAAAATTATGTCATAATTAGCTATGATATCTATAAATAATCATGGTTTAGAATAAGAAATAAGACCAAATCCGATTGTCAAAACCTCTTTATTGTTTTGCTATCTTTCCTCCCACACCTCCCACACCTCCCACACTCCCCACCCTCCTCAACTAGAAAGATAAGGGGGGTATCTAAACCGGATTTGGTATAAGACCTCTTGTAAAAACGTTTTATGCTAAGATAAAAAGCTGTTTTTTGTTTCAATTTCTTGGCCAAGATACTCAGAATTCATCAAAAGTGGCATAAATTTTTGAGTAACTTTTTCAGCAAATCCTAACTAGATGTTAAGGAAAAACAACCTTTGACTTTACCTGCTCGTTCTGAACAAACAGTTACATCAACAACAGTTTCCGTGGTACTTTTTACAACCCATTCTAGATGACGACGGTAATCTGTTCCTTTGGCCAACCAACTTAATGCTTTATTAGAACGTCCTTCTAAATGGTCCATTTCGAGTTCTAAGTTCCCACTAATTAAACTTACCCCATCAGGTAAAGATAAAATGACTTCAATTGGTCTGACCACCTTACGTTCTAAGGCTTTTTTGCTAGTATAAGTGGGCAAAAATCCCTGATTTTCTACCTCTAGAACAAGATGATAAATGTCTCCTCCAACATAAGTTACATCGGTACGAGAAATCCCTAAACGAGGACACATTAAAGCGAGACTGATAGCAAAATCACATTGTTTTTTGCACAAATCGGGTAAATATTTTATAGGAGCATTTTGCCAAACCTTTTTATAATCCCATCCTCCAATTTCTACTTTTCCCAACTGAGGATGGTCAAACGGTTGCCAAGGAATAAACCCTTTTCCCTGTAAGTTTTCATCATTCCATTGTAATAATTTCAACTCATCTTCAGGAGGGTGCCAACGATTCCATTCTACATAATGATCTTTTTTTATTCCTGCTTCTGTAGCTGCATCCCATAACTCAATTGTGAAGCCAAACCAACCAAAATGATCGTAACCATAGTCATCCATTACCCCATAAGTGACATCTTTGGGATGATAACGAAAATCATGATAAACAGAAACACATTCATACCCTGTTATTGTCTTCCCCTTCTCCCCTAAAAGTTTATAGATTTCTAAATCTTCTACCGGGAAATCCTCATCAGGATGGGTGCTGTAAGGACGGAGAATTACAGCAGAATAGGTATGATAACTAATAAAGCCATTAATATTACGGTTTTTCTGCCAAAATTCAGCTTCAGCACGGGTTTCAGGTTCAGAAAAAGGAAAATCACCTGCTCCTTTTTGAGTGCCTTCTGGGGCCCATAGATGGGGATAATTGCGGTTAAAGTCCATCCCTTCCAGGGGGGGAGCTAATTTAACAGAATAGCCGTCATAATTGCGGATTTCCCCTTCAGGTAAGATGGTGTAGTATTCCCCTCCAAATTCTTCTGGTTCACGTCGTATCATCAAACGAGAATCTTGTTCTGAGACTTTCCAGGCCCCACAGTCATCCTTAATTCTCATCTCTAAAATCAAGTTATCACCATTAATATCTTGGCGATGCAGTCCATCTTGTTCATCGTCGTAGGGATAAGGACGAATCGAGGAGCGTAAACGATGGGGAGAAGTTAAGTATTTTTCTGCTCCATCAACAGCCAACCGTGGTAAAACATAGATGGTGTAATTGTCCAATAAACGGGTTAGTTTATCATCTTCAGAGTACCCCTGGCATAGATGATAAATAATATAACTGGCAACTGCTGACCCTGTAATCTCTCCAGCATGGGTATTGCCATCAATCCAATAACCCGGTTTTTCCAGATAATTTCCTGTATTTTTATTAGTGAGAATGGCTAACCAAATATCTTGTTTAGCGTAACTCATCCCAATGGTTTTTAATTCTACCAGTTGGGGATAAGTCAAAGCCATCTGATGAAGATAATCCACCAGTTCTTGATAGGTATAATAGTGACTAAAATCAAAGGAATTCATGGGTGATTGTGATTAGTTTTCATTAACAATTAACAATTATTTCTTTGAAAAGTAAGACAAATTTAAGCGATTGATTCGTAAAAATACTTGATGTCATTAGTTGATTTTAGATGATAAACTTTTTTTGTTTTTTCTGCTTCTAAAACATAGTCACGATATCTAGGAGTTAAACGCTTATGACATAACCAAAGATTTTTATAACTTTGCAGAGAACTTTTCAATAAAGGACTATTTTCTGGCCAACCTTTTGGGGGAACAAAAAAACCTGTAATAAACCTTTTTGTTACCCACCAAAAATGAACAGATAAAGGTAAATCAATATAAACCAAAGTATCCGCTTTTCCCAAGGTTAACCAGACAGTTTCTAGAGAACCAAAACCATCAATTACCCATTCATTTTTGTTGATAATTTCCTCATGATTTTGTTTAAACTCTTCATAAGGAATCTCAACACCTCCAGGTTTATATTGAATTTTATCTAAGATATAAAGGGGTAAATTTGTTATCTCAGATAACTTTCTACTCAAGGTAGATTTACCCCCACCAGTATTACCAAACACTGCTACTTTTTTCATTTTTATGATGATTTAGTAAACAATTTAAAATATAAATTTTGACAAAATTCCTTAACAGGAAAAGCAATAAAAGTAATCGGATTAATGGTAACAATAATATTGCGAATATCCGATTTTGCACCCTTAATAATTTGCTTAGCAACCCAATTTGCTGACATCACACCAATAGGATTCAAATTACTTTTAAACGGTCCCAAAATTAACTTTCTGACCACGCAAGGCGCATCTAAACGCCGCAGTGTAATTAAGTCTCCCCAGGTTCTTTTACTGAGTTCATAAAGAGGACTAATCGCCGGGTTTACTTCCGCTTCTGACGTATTAACCCAAACTTCCTTACAAACCTTATCCTTATTGGTTTTAATAGTTTGAAAGAAAGTTTCCATCAATCGCCAACCCGAAAAAGTATTGACTTCGTAAGAATTTATAATAGACGCTTGATCTCTTTTGTCATGAACATTAATGCCATGATTAATAATTAAAATATCTACTTTTGCCAAATCATCCAATAAATCGCTTTCTCTCCCCACTTTCCAAGTTAAAGTTTTAACAGGAGAAAACTGATCATCAATCTCTAAATTGATTGTCTTCTTTTGAGAAGTAAAAGCAACAACTTTAGCCCCATTTAACCGTAACTCTTTCAATAAAGCTAAACCTAACGTTCCCGATGCACCAGTAACAGCAACAGTCTTTCCTTTAAGAGATAAAGAAGTTCCCATAATTTTATCAACTAGAGTTAATGTGCCACAATAATAAGCCTTTTGATCATCAAAATGATGTCGCCAATGATAAGGACGATTCACAAACCAAGGGTCAGGAAGTTTGGTAAAATTACCAGGACGGTGAGTAATGTCGGTCAACTCGTCGACATAGGGAACTCCTGCACCTCTGGCCATGGCCCCACCCAAAAAAGTTAAGGTATAAATAGACCCAGACCAAGCCAACCAACCATAAGAAACGTTATAGTAATAACAGATAATGCCAGGAATAAAGCTTAAAGTGAGCATCACCAAAGCTTCCGGAACATCATTATACCAGTGTGCTTTACGATAAATTTCTTCGCTGATGGGAGTCAAGTCTGGCCGAAATACCTTATGATGCCAACCATGAAGACGATATAATGGTTGCCAAACATGAGAAAGGACATGATAACAGTCTCGGACAATCTCTACCCAAACAACGGTACTAATAATAAGTATAAAAGCGATAATTAGATTATTTACCATAAATCAACTAATTTTAGGTTTTTTCTTCACAAAATAAATTATAAGCCATAACCTAAGCTGTTACTAAAGACACAGCAAAGATTATGATAGGATTATGGGTCAATTTGGAAACTCTGGAAAATAGAGGGGTGATCTCGATCAATGAGCAATCCGTTACAAATTGTTGATTTTTCGTAACAACCTGTTACATTAAAAGACAAACTTGTGAAAAAATACGAAAAATTTCCATGACAAACACACCTCCATCTATCCAAGAAAATACTGCTGAAAATCCTAACAATGAACCTCAACCCAGTTACACAAAACTAGCGATGCGTAATATGGTTCGCAAGGGAGGACTATCTCTAAAACACTTTTTCCTGACTACTGTGGGACTTTTAGCTTTCTTAATAGGTATTTCTTATTTAACCCGCTAGTATGAACAGGATGATAGCTGTTGAAACTTCAAATCTCGTGATCGAGCTAAATATTCAAGACGTTTTCTGGGTTAATTCGCAGCAAGGGGCAATACCTGACCCTATTTCCCCTCAAACCTGGAAACAGTGGTTTCAAACATGGTGTAAAAACCTAGGTTTTGATCTACCCACTGCCTCTAATTATGAATTAACCCTAAGATTAACGGGAAATCAAGAAATTCAAAGCTTAAACTCCCAATATCGTCAGAAAGATAAACCCACCGATGTGCTGGCATTTGCTACCCTAGAGTGGGATTTCCCTAAGATTACTCCATCAGAAGACTATTTAGAACCTGTCTATCTTGGAGATATTGTCATTTCTGTGGAAACCGCAGACAAACAAGCACAAAAACAAGGCCACACCCTCAAACGGGAACTCGCTTGGTTAGCTGCTCACGGACTCCTGCATCTGTTGGGATGGGACCACCCAGATGAACTAAGTTTACAAGAGATGCTCCAAGAACAAGAAACATTATTAAGATTAGTCGGTCTTTAGATGGAAAATTGCTACACTGTATGTTCTAATTGAACAGACTTCGTAAAAATATTTAATTATTCTGTACTCAACTTAGTAAAACTTAAAATTATGAAAGCCGATTTTAACATGAGTCAACCCCCTGCTACACCCTTCTTTCCTAGTGCAGCAGCCTTAACACAGTCCCATCTTGCCCAGTATTCCTCAGAAGAAAGCCCCATAGAGATCAGAAAAAAATCTGCTTGGCACATTGCCCCTAATCTATTTTCCAGCTTTAAATATGCTTGGGCCGGCATTTCTTACGCTTTCATAACACAACGTAATTTCCGCATTCATACGGCCATGACAGTCACTGCTCTCAGTATTGGACTATTACTCCACATCAATGGTCTAGGAATGGCCATAGTTGCCTTAACTTGTGCTTTGGTTATGGTCTTAGAATTAGTGAATACCGCTTTAGAATCAGTGGTTGATTTAACCGTCGGTCAGTCTTATCATGAATTAGCGAAAATTGCTAAAGACTGCGCTGCCGGTGCGGTAATGATTTCGGCCCTAGCTGCTTTATTGGTAGCAAGTTTCATTATTGCTCCCCCCTTAGTAGCCATCGTCTTCCCTTTCTAAGCCGAAAAAAGCGATCGCATTTAAACCCATCATCGAGGAGATAAGCATTGATTCTCGTTATCGATAATTACGATAGTTTTACCTATAACTTGGTTCAATATTTAGGAGAATTAGGCTTTAAATGGCCAGTTGCTGAAGATATCCAAGTCTACCGTAATGACAAAATCGATCTCCCTAAAGTTCGTCATCTTAACCCCGATGGCATTGTTATTTCTCCAGGGCCAGGCCGCCCCGAAGACTCAGGAGTATCTTTAACCCTACTCCAAGAACTTGGGCCCACCGTTCCCATTTTAGGGGTCTGTTTAGGCCATCAAAGTATGGGGCAAGTGTTTGGGGGAAAGGTTGTTTCTGCGCCTATTTTAATGCACGGCAAAACTTCCCCTATTTATCACAATAATCAAGGAGTATTTCAAGGGTTAGATAATCCTTTTGAAGCCACCCGTTACCATAGTTTAGTGGTGGAACGAGAAACCCTTCCTGATATCCTAGAAATTACCGCTTGGACCGAAGACGGAACTATTATGGGACTCCAACATAAAGACTATCCGCACCTTCAAGGGGTACAATTTCATCCAGAAAGTATCTTAACCACATCAGGAAAATTCCTGTTAGAGAACTTTCTGAAGCTACTAAACCCGCAATAAATTCTATTTTTAACATTAATCATGAAACGGCGACAATTTATGCGTTATGCTGGGGCGAGTGCCATAGCAGCCACTGGGATGTCTGTAACCTCTCGTTTTCAAGCAGTTTCAGCCCAAAGTAAAGATTCTTTATCAATTCAATATTTAGGTCATACTGCCTTTTTATTTACTGGTGGAGGTATGAGAATTTTAGCTAACCCTTTTCGGGCGATCGGTTGTACGGCCGGTTATCGTTTACCCCAGGTTGAAGCTGATCTGGTGATTATTAGTAGCCAAATGTGGGACGAAGGGGCAGCCGAAAATTTGCCAGGAAACCCCAAAGTATTGTATGAACCAGGGGTTTACGAAATTAATGGTTTTCGACTTCAGGGGGTTGGTATTGCCCACGATCGCGAGGGGGGTAAACGTTTCGGAACTAATGTCGCTTGGCGTTGGACTCAAGGGGGTATCCGTGTAGTCCATTTAGGAGGTGCTGCGGGCCCCATTGATCTCGAACGGAAAATTTTATTAGGTAGTCCAGATGTGGCTTTAATTCCTGTTGGGGGCGGTCCAAAAGCCTATAATGCGACTGAGGGAAAACAAGCAATGGAAACGTTGCGCCCTAAAGTTATGATCCCTACTCATTATCGCACGTCAGCGGCCGATGAGGAAACTTGTGATATTGATCCCTTAGCTGGTTTCTTGGAATTAGTTGAAGACATGAATATTAAGCAGGTTAATAATAATCAAATGCGCTTGAGATTTGAAGATTTACCCAAAGAAGGGACTTTGATTCGGGTCTTGAATTATAAACCAGCTTTAAGAGCTTAGATAATGGACAATGGATAATTACTGATTTTTTCCCGTTCCCTGTTCCCCAAAACTAAAATCTATGTGTCCTAACCATTTTTTGTAATGCTATAGATGAAAGATTATTTTTTAGGTCATAAGTTAACCAAGATACTATCAACTGGACTCTGTTTTAGCTTAGGATTATTTCCTCTGTGGGGAGATAATCTCCCTGTTTATGGTGCAGAAAGGGTGGTTTTTTCTCTTTCTGTACTGGGGGATTTTTCTGTATCTGTAGATTCTCTAGAAGCATTTGCCAAAGAAGGCAAAATTAATCGAGATTTTGCTTTATATGCGAATAACTTAGATGCGAAAACTTTGGAAAATTTGCGTCAAGTTTTGAATCAAAGGTTTGATGCTGACCCCGTTATGGTTTCTCGTTTATTACGACGAGGAATAGGGGAAGCATTACTAAAACGCATGGGACAACTTGTTCAAATGGAGGGGAATGTTAATGGTTTTTATGGACTCCGTTCTGCTTTAGTTTTAGCTGCATTGGATGAATCTGAAGGACTAACCTTAATTAATGTTATGCGGTATTTTCCTCGGCAAGATATTCGCATTAACACCGATTTACTGTTTGATTTAGCTCAAGAATTTGCTACTTTATTCGAGTATGGAGATGCTACTGTAGAAGCGATCGCTCAACAAGGAAAATTAGAAGCAGCTAATGAGGAAGAAATAAATCAAGAAATATTACCTGATTTAGTTGAAACGGGGGACATAGAAGTTATCAAAACCTCTCGCAAGTTTGAAATTAATAAGATTAGACAAACTCCTTTAGGACTATCTCCTTCCTATTCTTTAAATGTGGATTTTTATCTACCTAAAAATCTAGAAAAACCTGCCCCTTTAGTAATTATTAGTCATGGGTTTGGTTCTTATCCTGATAATTATCAAATTGCTCAACATTTAGCTTCTTATGGTTTTGCGGTTGCTATTCCTCAACATTTAGGTAGCGATTTGGCTTATAGAGAAAGTTTTTTAGAGGGAAATATACGCATTGATATTAGTCCTTTTGAATATATTAGTCGTCCTTCTGATATTAGAGAATTATTAGATGAAATTGAAACTTTAGTTAAAACTGATTCGCAGTGGAGTCAACAAATTGATCTAGAAAGAATTGGTGTTTTAGGACATTCTTTAGGAGGCGTAACTGCTTTAAGTTTGGCAGGGGCAACTATCAATCTTCCACGACTAAAAGAAATTTGTCAAGACACCAATTTAATTCTTAATCCGGCTGGTTTATTACAATGTCGTGCTGATTATTTACCTCCAGGTAATTATAATTTTAAAGATCCTAGAATCAAGACTGTGATAGCATTACATCCTTTAAGTAGTGTTATTTTTGGACCGGAAGGTATGGGTAAAATTGATATCCCTATTTTAATGGTTGCAGGAAGTAAGGATCTGGTTTCGCCCACCATTCAAGAACAAATACATCCCTTTGTTTGGATAAAAAGTCCTCAAAAATACCTATCTTTATTAGTGCCAGGAACTCATTTTTCTACTATCTTACAACCTGATACCCAAGGAGTGGAAACTTTACCAGAATTCTTACTAGGAAATAATGCGGATTTAGGACGGCCTTATTTTAATAGTTTAGCAGTAGCTTTCTTCAAATTACATTTAACTGAAGATGATCAATATAGTTCTTATTTAACCAGTTCTTACCATCAAGAAATTAGTCAAGAAAGACTTAAAGTTCACCTAATTAAAAATCTTACTCCTCAACAATTACAAGCTTCTTATGACGGGAAACCACCCACTCCTATTATTCCGAAAACTGTGGTTGCTTCTCAACAAGAATCCCAAGAAACTATCTTAGAAGAAATAAAAAGAACAGGAATTATTAAAGTAGGACTAAGATTAGATACACCTCCCTTTGGTTATCTAGATGAACAGGGAAATTATACAGGTTACTGTGGTGATTTTATTCGAGAATTTAGCCAATATTTACAAAACAAATATAATGTTCAATTGTCGGTAGATGTTATTACAATTCCTTCAACAGAACAAACGAGATTTAATTTAGTTAAGGATAACATTGTTCATCTGGAATGTGGACCTAATACCATTGATAATAATATTGATGGCGTTAGCTTTTCTAACATATTTTTTATTAGCGGAACACAATTCTTTGTCAAAAAAGATAATCCAATTAATATTAGAAGTTCTGGACAATTAGAAGGTAAAAAGATTGGGGTATTAAGAAATACAACAACAGAAAGATTTATCCAAGAAAAATATAAACAAACAGAAATTATTTATTTTGAAGGCAATAATGCTTCGAGGGAAGGGATAGAAAAAGTTATCAATGACCAAATTGATTTATTTGCCGATGATGGTATTTTATTACTAGGAAAAATGAAACAAGAAAATTTAAGCTTAGACAACTATAAAATAATTCCAAATCGTCCCCTAACTTGTGAATTTTATGGTATGATTTTGCCCGAAAATGATCAGGAATGGTTAGGAATAGTTAATGAATTTATTGGTAGCAAAAATACTAAACCGATTTGGGATAAATGGTTTAAAGAACTGGTTCCTTATGTATTGTTAGATTTAGATTATTGTGTTAATAATACCAATTAATAACTAAAATTTTTCATGCCAAAATAATCTTATAAACCGTATCAAACTGTCAATCATTTCTATAGCACTACGCATTAATGTTAGGAGATTTTATTTATTTGGCGTTGCCTGTTTCCCTTTTCCCTGTTCCCTAAAACAAAAATCTATGTGTCCTAACCATTTTTTGTAATGCCATAGTTTTATTTGGAAAAGGCTGGATGTGCTTTGGCAAATTTTTGCTCAAAAGGACCTTCTTTTACCTCTAATAGCAATGCTTGTTCAGATAAACATTCGACACTATGAATTTCACCAGGAGCAAATTCAACTAAAGGTAAAGGATCATTAGCGTTGACAATGAAAGTTTTTTTAATGGAGCCTGTATCATCAAAAATATTGATTGAAATCTCACCTTTGATAACAGTAAACATCTCCCATTGATGAGCTAATTCATGATAATGAGGCTCAACATAGCTTTCTTTAACAAGAGCAATTAACAGGCGTTGTACCTTATCCTGATGGGATTTATGGAATAAGTAATGAACTCGTTTTCTAGGTGAAACTTCAGCACGAGAATATAATTCTTGTAACTCATCCTCATTAAGCATTCGCATTCTGTAGATCAAATATAGTTAAAACTCATTATAGTCTTAATCATACTTGTTTAATCCTCGTCTAAAAATAGAATTTGTTGACGCTCTCCTGGCTAAAGCCGAGGAGATTCATAACGAATCCCTGTCGGGATGGTTATTTTCTTGATTAAATAGACTTAACTGCAAAGTATATTCACTCAAGTTCCCAGGCACATCACGTTTGCTCT
>NZ_JASJEB010000045.1 GCF_030064895.1 Crocosphaera sp.
GAGCATCCCAAAGTTGCAAATTGTCCTTGATTGATAATAGTTGATCTGATTAATTTCCCCCCGTCTCCCCATCTCCCCCTCTCCCCGTCAAACTCCAAGAATAAGTTTTTGGCAAAAATGGGATGCTCCCCATTGTCCATTATCCATTGTCCATTTTACCTATCGTGTTGGCAACTTCCTGTAATACTTGTAAACTTTTTAAAGAACTCCGAATTAAATGTATTGAATTTGATGGATTTTTCAGCATTTGACGAGCTAATATTAAAGGCTGTAGGCTTCCATCTTCCATAAAAGCGTCTGTTAAATCAGGTAAATCTTGCTGACAACCATCACTAATCACCCGAATCATAGCCACAGGAATGTTTAATTTATCACTCCAATTTAAGAGTGCATAACCTTCCATATCAACTACATCAGCTTGATATTTTTTACCTAATAAAAGCTTTTCTTCAGCAGAACAAATAATGCGATCGCTGCTTATTCCTTCCCCAATAATAGTCATATTTCCTAACTGCTGAAACAGGGCGTTTGTCAAAAATTGGTCACACGAGCCCTTACTTTCCTGACTATAATCCATTAAACCACACTTTTTGTACAAAATCACATCCCCTACAGAATAATTTAGGGACAAACTACCCCCTAACCCCATCAGAATCAATCTTTGAGAGATTTTATCAAGAAAGTTTGGACTTTGTTGCCACTGTTCCAGGAAGTTAGTTAAAGGTTGAATACCAGCAGGAATGGCTATAATTTTGAATTTTGATTTATTTATGCCTATTCCTTGGTATACTGCTTGATATTCCATCCCTTGAGGAACTAAAACAGTAGCAAAACTAGGGTTTTGATCATTCGGGTTATAATGGGAGTGTGTTCTAGATAACATTGACGATTCTTGCAAATCTTTCTTATTTGAAAAACGATAAAAATGGTATATAACAAGTTAAAGACACTTATTAAAAATTAATGCTAATTGAGCCGTTCAGCAAAGATAGCTCAAACATAGCATAGAAATCATAATAAGTATTTACCGATTGTAATCAATTATTTTAACTCTAATTACCTCTAATTCGTTATCCCTATCTTTCTTACTATGACAGACTCTATTATTCTCCAGGTTAATCAACTTGTTAAGCAATTTGCTAATCATCCTATTCCTGCTGTGGATGAAGTTAACTTTCAATTGGCCCAAGGAGACATTTTAGGGTTATTGGGACCCTCTGGTTGTGGCAAAACCACCCTCTTACGGATGATTGCAGGGTTTGAGCAACCTTCCGCCGGAATCATCGAACTCGGAGGCCATCTGGTTGCTAGTGCTTCTCAGTTACTCCCCCCGGAACAGCGTAACACAGGGATGGTGTTTCAAGATTATGCCCTCTTTCCCCATTTAAACATAGCTGCTAACATTGCTTTTGGCTTAAATAAGAAAAAATTAAGCAAAAAAGACATAAAATACCGTATTGCTGAAGTATTAACCCTAGTTGGACTAGAAGGCTTAGAAAAACGCTATCCTCACCAACTTTCCGGAGGACAACAACAACGGGTGGCCTTAGCCAGAGCATTAGCCCCTCAACCTGCCTTAATTTTACTGGATGAACCCCTCAGTAACCTCGATGTACAGGTTCGTGTTAGACTGCGCCATGAAATTCGTCAAATTCTCAAAGCAACAGGCATCACGGCTATTTTTGTCACCCACGACCAAGAAGAAGCTTTAGCCATTTGTGACAAAATTGCAGTCATGTCTTCTGGAAAAATCGAACAACTGGGAACCCCTGAAGCCATCTATACCTGTCCTTTGTCTCGTTTTGTGGCTGAATTTGTCACCCAGGCTAATTTTATCCCTGCTAAACGACAAGGGAAACTCTGGACTACAGAAATAGGCCAATGGGAACTATCTTCCTCTCCAGAAACCGTCCCCGAAGGAGACTTGATGGTGAGACAAGAAGATATCCGCTTAGAACCCGATGACACGGCCAAGGTAGTTATAAGCGATCGCCAATTTTTGGGCAGAGAATACCGCTATTGTTTACAAACCCCTTCTGGTGGTCAAATTCATGCGAGAACAACGTTACAAACCCAGTTAGCTGTTGGGACTAAGGTTCAACTAGCGATCGCTTCTCAGTCTGCTCAAATCTTCCCTGCTGTTCCTGTAAACTCTTCAAATTAACAGCATTAGAGCATTCCAGAAAATCATCATTTTCAGAGAACTAGGAGGTGGCAGTCTATGATTGCCACCTCCTAGTTAATTGCAGTCAGTTCTTTTTTTACTGTTTCAGATACAAGTTGTGATTGAGAACAACAGTTACTTTGGAGCTGATCACAGCTTTTAAGATCAAAATTAGCATAATAGCTGTATATAAGATTAAGGTTGTGTTAATAAATTGCTTAATTGTGGGAATACTTAAATTAGATGAGGGTCCCAATTTTCTCAATTAGCCATTTTAATATGGCTGAAACCTTTATCTAAATTTTGCTTTGAGAGATTTTTGCCCAACTTTGATACTGGCAAATAATAGACATGAAAACCAAACCCTATTTAATTTTTCATCTTCATGACATTCAGTAAAGAAGCCGGCAAAATCCATATCTACCACTAATTCTAAAAGAGGAGAGATAGTCCTGAAAATGCCTACTAAGATTAAACAAGATATAAAACAAGATATATTCACAAAGTTACTAATGCGTTTTGGAGTTTCTATATTGGAGGGAGACAACCTTCTCAGGAACTGGCTAACACAACATAAAAAAGCTAATGAAGAAACTTTTTTAAGATTATTAAAAAAGACAAATGGTTTTACATATTATCTCAAAAACAATCAGACAAATCCGATTATTCCCGGACCAAATTCAGTTGTTTATTTACCAATAAATGGACTAGAAAATATTCCAGATCTGACTGTAAGGAAACATTTACGGACATGGATAGATGGGGAAAGAACTCTAGAAGTTATTGCCAACCAAATGGGTAAAGATGTTCGGACGATAGAGAAAGTATATTCTGATTGGTCAAGACAAAATTGGGTGATTTTTGAAGAGAAAATCCCAATTAGTAATAATTATAAACCAACTATTTTATCAGTTGATGATAGTTTGATTGTACAAACGACTATGAGACGAATCTTGGGCGATCACTGCAATCTTGTATTATCAAGTAATGCGACAGATGCTCTTCATCTACTCAATAAACATCAAGTTTCTTTACTCTTGCTTGATCTCACCATGCCTGATATGGATGGGTTACAAGTCTGCAAAACCCTAAGAAGTATTCCTAAATTCTCTGACCTCCCAATTATTATGGTAACAGCCAGAGATGGGCTTTTTGATAAAGTTAAAGGTAAATTGGCTGGAACAAATCGCTATTTACTTAAACCATTTGATGCTGAAACCTTGTTAGGTGTTGTTAATGAATTTGTTCATTGTGGGAATATTTAAATGGAAGGTTCCAATTTTGCCAATTACTCATTTTAATATAGTTGGCTGAAACCTTCCTCTAATGTTGCTTTGACAGATTCGCTTACAAAAATAGGCTGTTCCCAAACTTTGATCCTCTCAAATAATAGCTATGAAAACCAAACCCTATTTAATTTTTCATCTTCATGACATTCAGTATGGAATAGATGCCAATTTAGTGAAAGAAATTTTTCTATTACCTGAACTTATTCCCATTGCTGAAGCCCCCATTGATATTGTCGGTATTCTTAATTTAAGAGAAAAATTGCTACCGGTAATGCACCTAGATTTAAGATTAGGAAATCCTTTTACTAGATGCCAACTGACTGACAGTATCATTGTTTTAGATTGGAATAATTTACAGATTGGAATCATTGTTAATGCTGTTCATGAAGTTAAAGAAATTGGATCAGAAATAATTGAAAAAGAGATAAATTATGGACGTAGCAACAATATTAATCCTGCCTTTATTTCAGGGATGGCAAAAATAGATGATAGTACGATTCTTTTACTTAATCCTGAAGCATTAATTCGACAACCTGATGAGGTTAAAGATTTAGTAGAAGAAGTAGAACAATTAGAAGATAGTGAGAGTCGGGATAAAGTCAAAGTTCTTAGCAACTTTTATGAGTTGTGTTGTCCTAATGCAACCCCAGAAGAACGAGCAAATTTTCGGCGACGGGCTGATAATTTACGACAAGCAACCCTAGAAACCATTACGAATATAACCGAACAACTTCCCCTAGCCATTATTAGTCTCAATGGGGAATACTTTGGCCTAGATTTAGACACCGTAAGGGAGTTTATTAACATTTATAATGTTACTTCGATTCCCTGTTGTCCTCAGCATATTTTGGGCAATATAAATTTGCGGGGAGAAATTGTTACCTTAGTAGATATAAGAAGTTCCTTAAATTTACCAATAAAGACGGACAAAAATACTTCTAAAGCAGTGGTTATTGAAGTCGATGAAGTGGTAGCAGGACTACCAGTTGATGAAGTCTTTGATGTCATGTATTTACCTCAAAGCAGAATTAATTCTGTACCAATGGCTGTGGAATCTAGCCGACATGAATATCTAAGAGGAACGGCTGCTTATGCAGACAAAATGTTAACCATTCTCGACTTACCTAAAATTATTACCCAAGGAAATTTAGAAGTGAACGAAGCTGCTTAATTTTATGGGAAATGCTAATCATAAGACTTCCTAAGTCTTGTGATTAGCAGGAAAAGAAAGTAAAGAAATAATTGAAGAAATTGATCACATTGTCTCTGTTTTTGGGAACTCTAAGGATAGAAAATTCAAGAGAGTTTTCTTTACGAAAGAATGTAAAAAAAAATTAAATATACAATCATTTTTTCGGCAAATCATTTCCCAATATTTCATTTTTTGTGTCTAATCTAAACTAATTTTAAAACATGGAACGTAAACTTAAAGTTAATCAAATTGTCCCCCTCGGTTTTGGTCTTATTATCACCATCGCAGGGATAACCACTGGAGTTAATCAATGGACTCAAAGTAAGTTAGTAGAGTCTCAATACTCGGTCGATCAGACCTATGAGGTAAAACTAGGCCTGAAATCCATCGAAAAAGCGTTAGTGGATGCAGAAACAGGACAACGGGGCTTTATCTTTACCAGAGAAGAAAGATACTTAGCAGACTATAACACTGGACGAGAAGATTTTACCCCTCTCATAGAAGGATTAAAAGAATTGGTGAATGACAACCCCAAGCAGATTGAAAGAGCAAAGAATGTGCAGATGAACGCTGAAAAAAAATTTGCTGAGTTAGCAGAAACCATTCGCCTCACCAAAGCCGGAAAATTTGAAGAAACTAGACAATTGGTACTTTCCGATCTAGGGAAGAACATCATGGACGAAATGCGAGTTGAGATGCAGGAAATGATAGATGAAGAAGACACCTTACTACAAGAACGCATCAAAGCATCTGAACGCCTCCAGTTCATTGCTAGTTTAATTAACTGGGGTGGTTGGGTTGTGAATTTGGGACTAGGTCTTTATATCTCCTTCGTGGTGTCTCGCCTGATCATGAAACCCATTGACGATGCAGCCAATGCCGTTGCTGTTGGTGCCAATGCAATTTCCACTACCGTAGAACAACAAGCACGCACCATCGACGAACAAGCCACCTCTGTTGCCCAAACCACCACCACAATGGATGAGTTAGGTTCAGCTTCTCTCAAAGCGGCAGAACAAGCCGAAGAATCTGCCGAAGGGGCCCGTAATGCTCAACAGTTAGCCGAAAACGGAACCTTAGTGGTAGAACAAACCATGGAGGGAATGAAGATTCTCAAAGACAATGTAGGGGCGATCGCCGAACAAATTATGCGCCTCAGTGAACAAACTGGTCAAATTTCCAGTATTTCCGACCTAGTAGGAGACATTGCTAACCAAACCAATATGCTTGCCCTAAACGCGGCGGTAGAAGCAGCCAGAGCAGGAGAGCAAGGAAAAGGATTTACCGTTGTTGCCAGTGAAATTCGCAAATTAGCCGATGAAAGTAAGAAATCGGCCGAGAAAATTAATCTCCTGGCTAAGGACGTTCAAGCTGCCATGAACTCCACCGTGATGGTAACAGATGAAGGAACCAAAAAAGCTAACGAAAGTATCGAATTAGCCCAAGGAACCGCCGAAACCTTTACTGGCGTGAGAAACTCTATTGAACGGGTATTCGTCAACAGCCAACAAATCTCCCTCAGTGCCAAACAACAAGCTGTTGCGGTACAGCAAGTCATCTCCGCCATGAACGAATTAACCATCGGTACCCAAGAAACCACCGCAGGAATTAACCAAGTCAAAGTCACTACCGACAAGCTCAGCAACGACGCAAAAGAGTTACAAGCAATTGTTTAGAGGAGGAATTAACAAGCTTGAAGATCAAATCTTCAAGCCTGTTAACTATTCTGTTACTTAGCAACCTGAGTTCGATATAAGGAAATTTCGAGAAAACTGACTCAAATCAGAAGTCTCAAACCTTCATTCTCTCGTTAACAAAATTATAACTCCTAACTCCTAACTCCGAACTCACGTTAGCACGAACCTTGTCCGAACTCCTATGAACTCTCCCAAACGCCTATGTATATCGAAGACAACGAACTTAGAGATATTTATAAAACCGTTACCCCAGAACGCTTACAAAACCTCGAAGATGCCTTAATTCATCTCGAAAAACAGCCCGATGATCAAGCTAAAATCGAGGAATTTCTACGGGAAGCCCATACCCTCAAAGGCGACTCCAGAATGTTAGGGGTTAAAGATGTGGAAACCTTGACCCATGAGATAGAAGATTGCTTAATCGCTATCAAAAAGGGGAAAAGTGTCCTTACGCCCGATTTATGCGATCGCATTCATGCTGGACTAGATGCGACTCGTAAGCTGGTTCATGAAGCTGTCACAGGGGAACCGGCAGACGTGGTGGTTTTCCAGGTTTTGGCCAATTTAATGGGGGCCCAAAGCGATGATAACGGTAATGGTAATGGTCACAGTGCCTCTGACGCTTTTATTGCGCAAGAAACAGATTTGTTTAATGATGATTGGCTCTTGACTGAAACCCCTAGCAGTTCTGAACCAGTGGCTGTTAGCCCTCAACCAGTGGCTGTCAAAGAAAAACAAGACCCAGTTACCCCACAACAACCCGTTCGCCTTGCCACCGATACCCTAGAGACCATTCGGGTTGAAGCAGCCAAACTGGATACCTTAATCCGACAAGTAGGAGAGTTAGGGGTTACTAAACTGCGAATTGCCGAGCGTATGACTGGCATTGAATCCATTGTTAACCTCTGGGAAGAATGGAGTCGAGATGTTTCGGTTAATCGTTCCCTTTTCCGACAAGAATCCCTTAATGGTCATTCTCCGCAACTCCAAAAGTTCTACAACCATGCCGAACAACGCTTAGAAGAACTAGGAACCATTATTAGTCAGTTAAAAAATGCTGCCTACGAAGATAACGCCAGTTTAGACATTGTTTCTAACGAATTAGAAGCAGGGGTCAAAAACCTAAGACTGTTACCCTTATCAACCATTTTTACCGTCTTTCCTCGTATGGTAAGGGATTTAGCCAAAGAGCAGGGCAAACAAATTAATCTGGTCATCGAAGGAGGAGAAACTTTAGCAGACAAGCGGGTTCTTGAAGAAATGAAAGATCCCCTGATGCACATCCTTCGTAATGCAGTGGATCATGGGATCGAAATCCCTCAAGAACGGGAGATAAAAGGAAAATCTCCCACTGCTACCATTCGTCTATGCGGTTATCAAACAGGTAGCATGATCGCCATTGACATCACTGATGATGGTCGAGGATTAAATCTCGAAACCATTAA
This sequence comes from Crocosphaera sp., assembly GCF_030064895.1. GTDB lineage: Bacteria > Cyanobacteriota > Cyanobacteriia > Cyanobacteriales > Microcystaceae > Crocosphaera. Next base: position 7,788 of record NZ_JASJEB010000045.1, read on the forward strand.
ACGCACAGCCATACGGCGTGGTATCTTTAGCGAAGAAGAACTGGAAAAAATGACCAGCCCTGAGATTCAATCCCTTATCTTCGCCTCTGGATTTTCCACCCGTGCAGAAGTCAGCGAGATTTCTGGTAGAGGGGTGGGTTTAGATGTAGTTCGCGCCAACGTCGAACGGCTCAAAGGGTCTATTCAAGTGGAATCTACCCCAGGAATGGGATGTGAGTTTCGCTTACAATTAAGCACCAGTTTAGCTACCAGTCAGGTGTTAATTGTAGAAGTTAATGAAACTCCCTACGCCATGCCCTTAGAAGCAGTAGAAACCATGCTGCTTATCTCCCGTGATGATATCTTTGCCCTAGAAGGAACCGAAGCCATTACCTTTGGAGGTGAACCTGTATCTATTACTTGGTTAGTGGATCTCCTAGAATTACCCGTTACTGTTCCTACTTCTGCCAAAGCTATTCATACCAGTGCCAAGACCCTTTCTTGCATCATTTTAAAATTTGGCACAAACCGCTTGGGTATTATCGTTGATGACATCCTTGACCAACAGGACATCGTTTTAAAACCCCAAAGCAAGTTACTCAAGCGTATTCGCAACATTAATGGTGCCACCATTCTTGGGGATGGGCAAGTTTGCATGGTTCTCAACCCTGAAGACTTGCTCAAATCCGTACAAGGGGGAGGCGGCGCAACCGTTTCCCAACAAACTCAGCAGAAACAGACAAAATCTAAACTGCTATTGGTGGAAGATTCCATCATCATTCGGACGCAAATGAAACGTTTATTAGAGGAGGCAGGTTATGACGTAACCATTGCTGTGGATGGATTAGAGGGCTTTAACAAATTGAGAGCAGGTCGTTTCGATGCAGTAGTTTCTGATGTAGAAATGCCTAATCTCAGTGGCTTAGACCTCACTGCCAAGATTCGCCAGTATGGAGAATATAACGAATTACCCATTATTCTCGTCACCACCTTGACATCCGAAGCCGATAAACGTCGGGGAGCGCAAGCAGGGGCCAATGCTTACCTAACCAAAGGTGATTTCGATCAAAAAATCCTGATCGAGACGTTGAGACGGTTCATTTAAGAGTGTAGAAGTGCAGGAGTGTAGGAGATTTGATCTTTAAACTTGTTAACTATTCTGTTACCTAGCACGGACTTTGTCCGAACTCCCTGCCACCCACCACCCAATAACTATTCAAATCGAGATACAAAAAATGTCAGACTCTAAAATCAAAGTTTTCTTAGTGGAAGATTCTCCCGTTGCTTTAGGACTGTATAAAAGACTTCTTCAATCTTGCCCAGAAATTGAAATCGTAGGAACCGCCAGTGATGGACTACAAGCCTTGTCTTTATTGCCCCAAGCAAAACCCCAAGTCATGGTAACAGACCTTCATATGCCCAATATGGATGGTATTGAATTAATTAAACAAGTTATGGCTAACTGCCCCATGCCCATATTAGTCTTAAGTAATGTTGTACAAAAAAGCGACATTGACAATCGATTTGAAGCAATGAAAGCAGGTGCATTAGAATTTCTTCCCAAACCCCAAGGTGGATCAAGGGATGGAGAAGCACTTCAAAAAAATTTAGTCACTAAGATCAAAGTCTTGGCTAATAAAAAGGTTGTTGCTAAGGCTTTGAAGTAGGGTTAAGCAGTGTAGGAGTTTAGGAGTGCATAATACTTGATCTTGAACAAAATTGTTTCACGCAGTCCCCATCTAAAATTTTCACCTTAGATGGGGTTGCATAATACTTTCTCTAATTTGAATTAAAGATCAACTGTTTCCTTTACTTAACTTGAATTTCTCTAAAACTTCTTGTGGTAGCGTTACTCCCAGTGAATTGCCAATTTTACAGAGTTTTAATTTCATTTTTTCTTGGTTATTATTGCTGTAATAACTTTAATTATACTCTAACTAAAAATCATGAGCCAAGCGCCTATTAAAGTTTTATTAGTTGAAGATTCTCCCGTAGCTTTAAACATTCTCCAAAGACTACTAAAATCTTGTCCTGAGATTACGATTGTTGGCACAGCGAGTAACGGAAAAGAAGCTCTAGAGTTGATTCCTAAGCTTAATCCCGAAGTGATTTGTACTGATCTCACTATGAAAGGTATGGATGGTTTAGAGTTGACGCAACAAGTAATGGCTAAATATCCTACACCCATTTTAGTAATTAGTAATTCGGTACAAATATATGACAAGAAGAATGTTTTTAACCTCTTACAAGCGGGAGCATTAGATGTCTTTCCTAAGCCAAAAACTGGTCTAGAATCAGACTACGGCAAAGTTAAAAAACAGTTATTACATAAAATTAAAGTTATATCGGGAGTGAGTGTCTTTAGGAAACCTCTTCGACAAACTCTTGCTTCTTCAATTAATACTAAATTATCATCTACTCAAACAGTATCGACTTCTGAAGCAATAAAAAAGATATCAGAACAAGAGAAAGGAAACATTATTGCTTACTTAAAAGCAACTCAAGATATTGCTGCTTTTCCGGTTAGAGTTGTTGCTATTGGGGTTTCCACAGGGGGGCCAAGAGCATTAAATCAAGTTATCAGTCCACTGCCAAAAAATTTTCCCGTTCCCATTATTTGTACCCAACATATTAGTCTAGGTTTTTTGGAAGGATTAGTTAATTGGCTAGATGGAGAATGTCAACTCAGAATTAAAATTGCTCAACAAGGAGAATCTCCCCAACCTGGAACGGTTTATTTTGCTCCTGAAAATAGCCATTTACAACTGACATCTCAAGGTAAATTTATTCACAGTTCTACAGAAGCAGTAGACGGACATTGTCCTTCAGCTACAGTTATGTTTCAATCAGTTGCTAAATTTTATGGTAGGAAAAGTCTGGGAATTTTATTAACAGGAATGGGAAGAGATGGAGCAACTGGAATGAAGGCGATCGCAGAAATAGGAGGAATGACAATTGCTCAAGATGAAAAAAGTTGTATCGTTTTTGGAATGCCTAAAGCAGCCATAGAAATAGGTGCTGCAAAACATATTCTTCCTCTCCAAAAAATCGCTCCTTTACTTACAAAAATTCAGCGACCATAACAAGTCCAAATATAAGAATTTTAAGTATCTAAACTACTAGATTTAACTCACTGGTAGACAATAAACTAAACTCCGAACTCATAAACTTCTAAATTCCTAAACTACCTAAATGGTCAACAAAACCTCATTATCGTCAGACTTACAAACATCATTTCATCACTTACTCTCCAAGCGCATAGGTTTAGTCATTCGAGAATCAGAGCGAGAAACTTTCGTCAATAAACTGTTACTAAGAATAGAAGTTCTTAACTTATCTAACCCAAAAGATTACTATCTTTTTTTAAAAGGTAACAGTCAAGAAAGCGAAAAAGAATGGCAACATCTTGTCCCATCATTGACCAATAATGAAAGTTATTTTTTCCGAGATAAACAACAGCTTCAATTATTACAAGATAATATTTTTCCAGAAATCATTTCTCGTAAGCAAATCGATAAAACAATTCGCGTTTGTAGTGCTGGATGTTCCACAGGAGAAGAACCTTATTCTTTGGCAATTTTGCTCAGTCAGCTTATTCCAAATTATCATGAATGGAACTTAGATATTTTAGGAGTAGATATTAATCAAGAAGCTCTTAGAAGAGCAAAAAAAGGTGTTTATAACCCTTGGTCGCTACGAGGGGTTAGTCCATCAGTTATTCAAACTTACTTTAAGAAAGTAAAAAAACAATACCATCTAGATGATAATATCAAACGTATGGTACGGTTTCATTCTGTCAATTTAGTCAAAGATTCTTTCTCTTTTGGAGAAATTGATTTATTTATTTGTCGAAATGTTTTTATCTATTTTAATTTAACAGCGATTGCCACAGTATTAGATAAATTTCATGGGTCTCTACATCCTCATGGCTATTTATTAACGGGACACACAGAACTATCGGGACAAAACTTACATAAGTTTACGGCAAAAGTTTTCTCTCAATCATTAATTTATCAACGTCGAGCTAATAATTCAATGCCAGCAAAAATCAATAACATACCAGCCGTTACTCATGAGAAAAAAAATATTAGTAAGCCATTAATTCCTCCATTAACTCCTATTAAATCTACCCAAAAATCCCGAGCTTATTCTTCTCTATCCGTAAAAAATGACCCTATTTATTCTACTGCTAAAACAGCGATTAAACAACTAACCAATGAGCAACTTATCAAAACAGCAGAAGACTTAATCAAAAAAGAGAGATATGATGCTGCCATAGAAAAAGTAAAGAAAGTTCTAAAAAATAATCCTAATAACTTTCAAGCTTATTATCTTTTGGCTCAAATATCTGCCAATAAAGGACTTTATGAAGAGGCTGTTACTAATGGAAATCGAGCTTTACAAATAGATTGCTTTGCCATTGCTCCTCATTATCTCTTAGCACAAATTGCTGAAGAAACAGGAAAACTCGAAGAAGCAAAATCCTTGTTGAAGAAAATTATTTATTTAGAGCCATCTTCTGTCGGAGCCTATCTAGATCTCAGTCACATTTATACACAAGAAGGAGATGACAAAAGAGCCGTTAAAATGTATCAAGAATCTTTGAACATATTGAAAAAATTACCACCTAATACTCCAATTGTAGAACGAGCAAATCTTACAGCCTCTCAATTATTATTTCAACTTCAGACAGCTAATTTCGTCCTGTAGCAAAAGTTTTGATAGCTATAAAATTTCTTTCTGAAAGTTATAGCAATAGACAGGCTAGTTAGGACACATAAATTATATTTTAAGGGAACAGGGAACAGGGAACAGGGAACAGAAAAATGTCCTAATAGCTTTGGCGACTGCTATAACACAGTAGAGGTCAACGGCCGTTGACTCCTACTCCGAACTCGGGTTGACAACCTTGAGATACTTGTGGCAAAAAATTTGCACCAAGAGTACCTCACTTAAATTGGGAAAAATCAGTTAAAGTATTAAATAAAAGCTAAGAAGCGCGCTTAAGTATTATGACATCATCTTCCCTTGCAGTTCGAGAACTTCCTATCTTTCCCCTACCTGAAGTCGTATTATTTCCTGGTCGTCCTCTACCTCTGCATATCTTTGAATTTCGTTATCGGATGATGATGAACACTATTTTAGAAGAGGATCGTCGTTTTGGTGTGGTGATGGTCAACCCTGTTGATGGAGAAATTGCTAAAGTAGGAGCGTGTGCTGAATTAATGCGTTTTCAACGTCTTCCCGACGATCGCATGAAAGTTTTAACCATGGGACAACAACGGTTTCGAGTTCTAGAATATGTCAGAGAAAAACCTTATCGGGTCGGTTTGGTAGAATGGCTAGAAGATGAACCAACCCAGGAAAACCTCCATCCCTTGGGTAATGAAGTAGCACAGTTATTGCAGGATGTTGTCCGTCTTTCAGCTAAATTAACCGACCAAAAAATTGAACTACCCGATGATTTACCGGAACTTCCTGTAGAATTATCCTATTGGGTAGCCGGGAACTTGTACGGAGTCGCAGCAGAACAACAAGCACTCTTAGAAATGCAAAACACCAAAGGCCGTCTTGAACGTGAAGTTGAAATCTTAACCTCTACCCGCAATCATTTAGCAGCGCGAACCGCACTGAAAGATGTACTCAAGTAGGTGAACAGTTAACAGTTATCAGTGATCAGTGACCAGTTAGCATTAAAGTTCTTCAATATCCTTTTCTTCGAGAAATAACACTGGATAACTACCGTATATCTTGATAATTTCCGTATGATTGGTTAAAGCATCCAGGGCGTTAATAATGTTGGGATCTTCGTGGTTCCCCTCAATGTCGATATAAAAAACATACTCCCCGAGCGATCGCTTGGTTGGACGGGACTCGATGCGACTGAGGTTAATATTGCGTTCAGCAAACACCTGTAATGGTTTCATCAAAGAACCAGGAACATTCTCAGGGACACTGAAAGCCAAAGAAATGCGACTACTCACCGTCGGAATGGGGTCTAAGGTCATTACCCAAAAACGGGTACAGTTATCCGGATAGTCGTTGATATGGTTGGCTAAAATAGGCACATGGTACAGTTTAGCAGCACGAGGGGCAGCGATCGCCCCCGATGTTGGTTCGAGACTGATTTTTTGTAAAGCTTCTGCGGTAGAATTAGTAGGAATTAAGGCCACGTTGGGGAGGTTTTTCTCTAACCATCTTTGACATTGTGCCAAAGCTTGAGGATGAGAATAGACCGTTTTGATACCACTCAGAGACGTTCCCCGTGAAAAGAAAGTATGGATAATGGGTAGAACTAACTCCTGTTGAACTTTCAGGTTGTCCAGTTGCCAAAGGGTGTCCAAGGTACAAGCAACACTACCTTGCGTCGAGTTTTCCACCGGCACTACGGCCTTTTTGGTGTCTCCTTGAGCAACAGAATGCAAGGTTTGAGCAATACTAGGACAAGGACACAATAAAGAAGATTGTGCCTGAGTCTTTTCTAACCAATGAGCATAAGCTAAAGCAGCAGTTTCTGCATTAGTACCAACCGGTCCGAGATGAGCAAGAGAAATAACCATAAAAATAATAATAAATAAGTCTGTCATTTTCACTTTGCCAATTAGCTTACCCTCTTTTGTACACAAGCAGAAAAATATGTTATACTAATGAAGATGTATGGCGAGCGTAGCCAAGTGGTTAAGGCACCGGGTTGTGGTCCCGGCACTCGTGGGTTCAAGTCCCATCGTTCGCCCTTAATTAAATGATTGCTATTTCTTAAATTATTCTTGGGTTTTCTAGACCATTCAAAAATGTTGGGCTAGGCTCAGAAGTAGCATTCTAAGGGAAACTATGTGTGGCATTGCAGGAATCTGGGGACAAACAGAAGAAACTAGCGTTGAAGCGATGATGAAAAGTATTGTTCATCGTGGTCCAGATGCAAAAGGTGTTTTTACAGTTCCCGACGGTTCAGGAATTTTGGGGCATCAAAGATTAAGTATTATGGATGTAGATGGGGGAGATCAACCCATTTATTCTAAAGGAAACAGTCAAGCAATTATTGGTAATGGGGAAATCTATAACTATCCGAAATTAAAACCAGAATTAGCGAAAAAATACAAATTTGCAACCAAAAGCGATACAGAAGCAGTTTTACACTTATATGAGGAAAAAAATACCACAGCAGTAGGCGAATTAGATGGAATGTTTGCCTTTGCTATTATTGACGATAATAAGTTTATTGCTGCCCGTGATCCCATCGGCATCAAGCCCCTTTATTATAGCAAAAAGGACGGTGATTTTTGGTTTGCCTCGGAATTAAAAGCTCTTACGAAATTTTGTGAGAATGTAGAAGAATTCCCCCCTGGTCATTTCTTCTCATCGGAAACAGGATTTTCTCAATATTATAGCTTACCAGATATTCCTCCTGAACCAGATGCTAATGTCGATGATTTACTGCAAGAAATACGAGAAACTGTAGAAGCGTCTGTGGTCAAAAGATTGATGGCCGATGTACCTTTAGGGGCATTTTTATCGGGAGGTTTAGATAGTAGTATTATCGCTGCTATAGCCAAAAAACATAAGTCTGAATTACATACTTTTTCTGTAGGTATTGCCGGGAGTAAAGATATTAATGCTGCTCGTTTGGTGTCTGATTATTTAGGAACCATACACCACGAATATATTATTACTCCCGAAGAAGCGATCGCCAAACTACCAGAGATTATTTATTACTTAGAATCCTTTGATCAAGACTTAGTTAGAAGCGGTATTCCTTGTTATTTTACCTCTCGTTTAGCCTCGGAATATGTCAAAGTAATTCTTACAGGAGAAGGTGCAGACGAACTATTTGCAGGTTATACTTACTACAAAGATATTCCTAGTGATGAGACCTTACACACAGAATTAAGACGTTCAGTTAATAGTTTACACAACATTAATTTACAGCGTGTTGATCGTTTAACTATGGCCCATTCTATTGAGGGAAGAGTCCCATTTTTAGATTTAAAAATGATCGAACTGGGTCAAAAAATACCAGCACATTTAAAACTCAAAGGTACACCTCCTGTAGAAAAGTGGATCTTACGAAAAGCCTTTGAAGATATGTTACCAGAGGAAATTGTTTGGCGCAAAAAAGAACAATTTGACGAAGGTAGTGGTACAGTTGACTTATTGACTGAAACCCTAAAAGATGTCATGAATGAAGAACAAGCTAGACAATATCAAAAAGAGCATTCAGGTACAAAATTAAGATCACCAGAAGAGTGTTATTACCACCAAATATTTATGAAAGCTTTTGATAACCCCCATGCTATCTTAACAAATGTTGCTCGTTGGGCAGAAACAAGGTTTTAGAACTTTAAAATTCACAAATTCTCTAAAAAATCCTCTAAAGTAGTATTGGTTTGTATCAAAATATTTTTGAGGGTTAGGGGATTAAGTTCTTGTCGAGGATGAGGGATAGGAAAAGTAATTGTATTGGTTTCTCTTTTTTTGAGAATAAAATGATCTCCATTATGTCTGTCTTTTTCAAATCCCAATTTCTGAAAAGCTCTAATTGCTTTTCTACTAGAAATGTTAGTTAAATAAGATGTCGGGATTGAGGGATAATCATCATTAGTGTCCTGTAATTCATTAATGATCTTATTATCCTCTTTCTTATATCTTTCTAGGACAAATTCTAAGTATTTATTTTTTTCAACTTCTGAGTTCAAATTTTCTCTTAGGGTTTTATTTTGTGCAATTAATCCTTCTTTTTCTTGTTCCAAATTTTGTGCTTCTTCAAAAGCATATTGTGATTCTTTTTGAACTAGGTTTAGTTGTCTTTTAAACTCTTGTTGTATGGTTTCTTCTCTTTGTTGAATGGAATTTTTATTAGATAATTGTAATTCTTGTAAATCATTGATTTTTTCTTCGTTTTCTTGATTTTGAATTATTAAAACTTCAATTTTCTTTCTCAAAGACTGAATGTGTTTTTTACTTTCTTGTTCTAAGTTTTGTTGTTCCTCTAATTGTAACAACAAGTTATCTTTTTCTTGTTTAATCTCTTCTAACTCTTGAGATTTATCTTGCCAAACTTCCAAAATCAAAATTTCTTGTTCGTATTCCTTGATAATAGCTTGAAGATTTCGTATTTTTTGAGTCTGCTGAATTTCTATCTTTTCTAATTTTTTTTGTTCTTTTTCTCTTTCTTCGATTAAACGGTAATTTTGTGATATTTTTTCTTTAAGATTATTCTGGAGAATCGTAATTTCTTTTTGTAATTGAATTTGCTTATTTTCTAACAGTTCTTGATTTTTATCAGCAATTTTTCTTTTTTCTTTTTCTTTTTTTACTAATTCTTTCTCTAACTTTATTCTTTGGAACAACTGTTGTTTTTCCCTAATAGTTAAAAGTCGATACATTAAAAAACACTCAGTCAAACTCCAGATAAATATTCCACCAATTATAAATAATAAAATAGTTAAATTGTAAATAGAAAAACGAGCATTTTCTTCAAAAGGATTATGAATCCATTGTAATAATTCCTGTGAAAATTTCTCAGTGGTATTTCTAATATAATAAACCCGAGCCAAAATAAATTGTGAATCAATTGATTTCTGATTGTCAATCTTCTCTTTTTCCTCACTAAAATAATAGCGTCTAGCAGAAGATGAAAAAGGATCTAACAATAAATCATGGGGATAACGATTGAGATTCTTAACTGATATTTTATTAATCCAATTTGATTTATTGGGAAAATTATCATGAGAATAATCAATAATTTTATTTCCTTCTATATCCGTAATAATTAATCCTTGTATACCATGATAATTAGTATTTAAAATTTGCTCAATTTGTTTTTGATTATTACTACTAAGAGCAGAAGATAAAGCTAAAGGAACTGTGGGAAATAAAACATTAGAATCCCATCTTTGTGATGCAAGAAAAGTATAATTCTGATAGGTATAATAAGTTTGACGCAGAGCTAATATACCAATAACTAATAACAATAACTCAATAATAATGAGACGGCTAATAATAACCGCAACTTTTCTACAGGATAACTGCTTTCTTAAGATCGAAAAGAACATTGTCTTAAGATTTTAGGTATAAACAACAATTATAATAATTTCCTTGACAAAAATTCAAGTTTTCTTTATATTATTTAACTTAATGAGTAAACTTTTGAAGCTTATTTTTAGTCTATTGACGCAAAAGCGATTTTTGCTACAACTATGATCTCGTCACACTCTATGTCAGAATAGTAAAGTTATCAATTATCTCCAGAATAACCTTAATAGGAGGATCATATAGAATTAATGACTATGAAAATCGGCGATCGCGTTCGTGTTATAGAATCTGTTATTGTTTATCATCATCCTAAGCATAAGAAACAACCATTTGACCTTAAAGGAATGGAAGGGGAGATAATCGATATTGTCACCAATTGGCAAGGTCGACCAGTTAGTGCTAACCTACCTGTATTAGTCAAGTTCGAGAAACGATTTAAAGCGCATTTTCGTGACGATGAGGTAGAAATCACGGAAACTGCTTAGAATTAACACTCTCCCCTTAATCCATATCTAAGTTAAATACCCCAACTAATTGCTGTGCAATATAGTTGGGTTATAATGAATCAAGTCAAATTATACTTAAGGATACAATAAATGGCTCGAAAGCCATCTTTCCAACCAATTTTTTTACCTTCTTTATAGGTTCTCCCATAGTAAGAAATGCCAACTTCATAAATACGACATCCCATTTTAGCCACTTTGGCCGTAATTTCAGGTTCAAAACCAAAACGACTTTCTTTAATTCTAATAGATTGAATTACTTCTCTTTTAAAAGCTTTATAACAGGTTTCCATATCTGTTAAATTAATGTTAGTTAACATATTGGATAATGTGGTTAAAAATTTATTACCCACCATGTGCCAATAATAAACAACTCTATGGGGACGACTTCCCTGGAAACGAGAACCAAAAACCACATCTGCTTTCCCTTTGAGGATAGGTTCTATCATTAAAGGATACTCTTGGGGGTCGTATTCTAAATCAGCATCTTGAATGATAACAATATCTCCCGTTACCCCGGCAAAACCCGTCCTTAAGGCCGCCCCTTTACCCTTATTTTTATGGTGATAAATAACTTGATCCACTAATGGTTCCAGTTTAGATTGTAGCAGTTCTCTTGTGCCGTCTGTTGAACAATCATCGACTATAACAATCTCACAATTTTTCACAGGAGATGCTTTAACTGCGTCGATAACTTGACCAATCGTCCCAATTTCATTAAAACAGGGGATAACCACTGATAATTTCATTTCCTAGACTTCCCACACACCACAATTGAGCAATTTTCTATTCCCAAGAATATAACAATCTGAACTTTGATATGTTAATTATTCATAGATAATTTACATATATCGAGCTATAAGACAACGATTAAGCACAAATAGTTCCCACTTTTATTGTTTTTAATCTTTACAGTAACAGAGTCTTCTAAACTGTTAATTCTTTAAATATTTCAGGCAAAAATTAGGGTTTAATTTTATTAAACCCCTAACAACGATTATGGTTCCTCACCAGGTTCTAAAATGCGTTGAAATAAATAACCTGTTCCTCTCGCCGTTAAAATCAATTCAGGGTTACTCGGATCATCTTCTAATTTTGCCCGCAAACGAGAAATATGGACATCAACCACCCTCGTATCCACATGACGTTCAGGAGTATAACCCCATACCTCTTGTAAAATTTCTGAACGGGAAAAAGGTTCACCCGAACGACTCACCAATAACTCCAATAAGCTGAACTCCATCCCAGTCAAGCGAATGCGTTCATCTCCCTTATAAACCTGACGTTTATTGGTATCAATTTTAATCGAAGCAATAGAAATAACCCCAGAACTAGGAATACCAGGTGCGCCATTTTTTTCCACCCGTCTTAAGACAGAACGAATTCTTGCTTCTAACTCCTTCGGGGAAAAAGGTTTGACCACATAATCATCAGCACCCAATTCTAACCCCGTAATGCGATCGGCCACATCCCCTAAAGCAGTTAACATAATAATAGGGATGTCCGACTCTTTGCGTAACTCCTGACAGACCCCATAACCATCTAATTTAGGCATCATCACATCCAATACCACCAAGTCGGGAATGGCCTCATGAAAGATATCTAAAGCTTCCTCACCGTCGGCCGCCGTTACTACATCGTAGCCAATCATAGAAAGACGAGTTTCCAAAATACGACGAATACTAGCTTCGTCATCCACCACTAAAATTTTCTCTTTCTGTGTTTCCAATGTTGCCCACGCTCCCTAATAATAAGTAAAATTGCTAATCTTTAAGTTAAGTGGCCTTTCCTGAATCTCTCTAAAGATCCAGAATATCCCTTTTTTGCTATTCTTAAGCCTAAATTCTTCGTTGAGAATCTAAACATAATCAGGGTTGCAAGAAGATTATTCTCTTAACGCCCCTTTTCATTTTCTCGGGTTTTTCCCTCAATATCCAGTATTTTTTTAATTTTTTTAACGTTTCTTTAAATTTCATTATGGCTAAAACAAAAATTGTTTATGTTTGTAGTGCCTGTGGTGCAGAGTCGCTTCAATGGTTCGGCAAGTGCGAAGCTTGTGGGGAATACGGAACCCTAGAAGAACAAGTGGTCAATAGTTCATCCTCTCCTGTGGAGGCAGCTAGAGGGGGCTGGCAATCCAATAATCGCACCGATAAACGGTCTCCTGCTGCCCCAAAACCTCGCATTTCTGTCTCTTTTAATGATATTACAGAAGAGGAACAAGCGCGCTTTCAATCGGGTTATGGAGAATTAGACCGGGTTTTGGGAGGTGGGGTTGTGCCGGGATCTTTAGTTTTAATTGGGGGAGATCCGGGTATTGGAAAATCTACTTTATTGTTACAAACTGCTAACCAATTGTCCCAAAGATTAGCCCGTATTTTATACGTATCGGCCGAAGAATCAGGGCAACAAATTAAGTTACGGGCCTCTCGTTTAGGAGTAGCAGAAGCTAGTAGTATTACGGCTGCTAAAGAAGCAGAAAGTAATGGCAAAAATGGCAAGGTTAAAAGTAATAAAAAGTCAGTAGAGGACTCAGATAAGGCTAATCTTTTTATTCTCCCTGAAACGGATTTGGAAGAGATTTTAAGGGAGTTAGAATCTTTACAACCTCAAGTGGCAATTATAGATAGTATTCAAACTTTATATTTCGCTGCCTTGACTTCTGCGCCGGGTTCTGTGGCCCAAGTTAGGGAATGTACTTCGGCTTTAATGCAGGTAGCTAAACGGGATAATATTACTCTGTTTATTGTTGGCCACGTCACCAAAGAAGGGGCGATCGCCGGTCCAAGGGTGTTAGAACATTTAGTAGATACGGTGTTATATTTTGAAGGCGATCGCTACGCTTCCCATCGTCTGTTGCGATCGGTGAAAAATCGTTTTGGGGCAACCCATGAAATTGGTATTTTTGAAATGGCCGAACATGGTTTAGTGGAAGTGGATAACCCCTCAGAATTATTTTTAGGCAACCGAGATGAGTTTGTCCCCGGAACAGCTACTGTGGTTGCTTGTGAGGGAACCCGTCCTATTGTGGTGGAGTTACAAGCGTTAGTTAGTCCCACTAGCTATGCTTCCCCCCGTCGTTCTACTACTGGAGTTGAATACAGTCGGTTACAGCAGATTTTAGCGGTGTTAGAGAAAAGGGTGGGTATTCCTTTATCAAAATTAGACGCTTATGTAGCTTCGGCCGGTGGTTTAGGGGTGGAAGAACCGGCCGCAGATTTAGGGGTGGCCATCGCTGTTGTTGCTAGTTTCCGCGATCGCGTGGTAGACCCCAGAACGGTATTAATAGGGGAAGTGGGGTTAGGGGGACAAGTTCGTTTAGTCTCCCAGATGGAATTAAGGTTAAAAGAAGCAGCTAAGTTAGGGTTTCAACGGGCGATCGTTCCTAAAGGACAGAGTTTTGCTGAGGATATTGGCATCGAAATTATACAGGTTGGTAAGGTTATTGATGCCATTATTGCTGCTATTCCTCCTCAACAAAAGTTTGGTAAAGATTTAGATGATTTAGGAGTAGGAGAAGAAGACAATTCTGAAGACTTTTAAAACTCAAAAAATTTCTAACTAAAAGGTATATTTCCATTTTTCCATTCTTCAATCACCTCTGTTGAATATGCTTCTGTAGAAAGTTCAACTAATCTTTCTTTGAGTTTTTGTTCATCATTATTCTGTTTATACTGTTCCATAGTGTTATTGAATCTTTGTAATAACAAACTATTATTAGCGTTTCTGGTTAATCTATTTTCTAGAGTTTGGATAATAGTCGCAATTGGAGTATTTTCTATACTTTTAATAAGTCTTTTTCTTAATGGTTCTCTATATTTATCTTCTAAAATAGCGTCTAACAAAAAGTTTGTCATAACGCTATGAACATTCTTGAAAAATTCTATGAATGATAAAAGCTTACTATTTATCCAAAAAATTCCTGTTCCTACACCAAATCCTGAAAAAGTATTATCTAATTCTGTTGTTATATACTCTTGATTTCTATTGGAAATTATAATATCTACAATAATGTAAGAAGTAATTACAAAAATGAGAATTTTTACATGAGGTATTTCAACTATACTCTGATATGCTGGATATATGATAAACCTAGATACTAAATAAATAAAAATTTCTGCGGTTACATCTATAAATGTGAATATAATAATTGTTATGGCAATCCTTTGTCTTGCTCTCTTAAATAGTTTAATATCTTTAGCATAAATAATAAAGAGCATAACTAATGTAATTACAAAGGCTAGTATAGAAAACCACAATATACTGAACCATCCATATTCTAAACACTTGCTGAACCCTTGTACTGTATAAATGTTACCTGATGTCAGTTGGCAAGCAATTTCAGAACCTACTTCTTCACCCATAGAAAGATTTCCATTAAAATAAATAAGAACCCAATTACACTATAACTGAGTTCTTATTTTTCAATGATATTAAATTAGTTGAAAAAAACTTTTTATCAAAAAACTTGAGTTAAATATAAGAACTCAATAACGTTTTAGCGGTTGGATAATAAACGTTTGAGTTTTGCTTTTTACCAATCAGATGTCTATTATATAAGCTATTAAGCTCTTCTTCCACATTTGTTCCAATTCGATTCGATCTCACCTCAAACTTAGTTGGTGTTGATGCTCCTATTCTCAGTAAATCTCGCATTACAGCTTTATCTGCTTGACTGATTTTGGGGAGTTTTCTCTGTTGGAATGTTCCATTGGTGGTCATCATAAAAATTCTCTGAGTTTACTATATAGTATACGTTGGAAGTCTTAGGTTAGCAAAGTAGATACTATGTCCCTAATTGTGTGTCATAGCATGAAGTACAGTCATTGCGCAACCTTTAAAGAGTTTCCCTAAGGCAAGAAAAATGTTAAAGGGTACTAGAATCTAAACTTTCGGCTGCACCGGGAGACAAGTTTAAATGTAGGCCACATTCTTGTTTAACACCATGAAAACGACTATCTCTTTCACTTTCATCATCGGCCATCAACGGACGACTAGAATGCCAGTCTCCCACAGTGACATAGCCTTTATCAAAATAGGGATGATAAGGCAAATCATGTGCCGTTAAATAATGATAAATATCACGAGAATTCCAGGTCAAAATAGGATAAACTTTGTACTGTTCTCCTTGTAATTCAACTCTTTCTAAGGACTGTCTATGTTCCGTTTGTTGACGACGCAACCCTGCTAACCAAGCAGTTGCTTGAAGTTCTTTTAACGCCCGTTGCATGGGTTCTACTTTTCGGATAAAATCGTAGCGGTTAAGAGAATTTAGATCGTGTTGGTCCCAAAGTTTACCATACAGTGCTTCCATTCTTGCAGGGGTTAAAGGAGACTGATAAACCTTAAGATTGAGTTGGAGACGTTCGGTTAGTTCGTCGGCAAAGCGATAGGTTTCGGCCGGAAGATACCCTGTATCTACCCAGATAACAGGAATATCTGGTACCACCTGGGTCACTAAATGCAGCATTACAGCAGCTTGAATACCAAAACTGGTACTCATGACCAATTTTTCCCCAAAGGTATCCCTAGACCATTCTACAACCTGTTGAGCGTTGACATTTTCTAGGGTTTGGTTAACTTCTTTTAAGGGTAATTCAGGTTTATAAGATTGATGAGTCTGCTTATTGTAGTGATGTTCAGAAACCTGACGGTTATCTACATGGGAGTTGATGAGATGTAGATTAGATTGGGTCATATGGTAACTTTTCCCTTGCGTTCAGTAATCTTACTTTAGGGTGGTACAACAAAGATTGATGATTACCAATCCTATTGTTATTGTATCGTGAATTATCTAGGGACAATTGTCTCAATTACGATGATTGTCTTAAGTTTTGCATAGTGTGAGAGTTTATTCTTCACCTTGCAATCCAGGTTTACCAAACTCGAACCACAATGTCACTCCTAGCCATCCCATGACACCAATTAAAGCTAAAATACCAAATTGGGCGATCCAGTGGATTAATTGCGCTAAAGGTACTAATCTTCCCACAAAAAAGGATAAAGTTACCATAATTAAAGCCCAAACCGTCGCCCCTCCCAAGTTACATAATAAGAATCGATAATAGGGCATTTGCACGATGCCTGCGACTGGACCGGCAAAAACTCTTAATAAAGTGACAAAACGCCCAAAAAAGACCGCTTTATCGGCATTTCTACTAAACTTTTGCCGAACTTCTTCGAGTTTGTGAGAAGAGATGTTAAAAAAACCGCCTACTTTAATTAATAGCGGCCAACCGCCCCAACGACCAATCCAATAACCAAAATTATCCCCAATAACCGCACCAGCGATCGCACTTCCTAAAACGACCCAGTAGCCTAATTCTCCACTACCAGCTAAAAAACCGCCTACAATGGTGATTGTTTCCCCAGGGATAGGAATTCCAGTATTTTCTAAGGCAATGCCAATAAATACTGCCCAATAGCCGTATTGACGCGCAATTTCTTGAATATTATCCAGTGACAGAAGTTCTATTGACATCTAAGCAAAACTTTACAAAGGTTTACGTTGTATTCATATCTTGACCTATTTTGCTCAGAAGTGTCAATTATGTGGGAAAATTATTCGCAAACTATAATATTGATAAGTATTATCATTAGTAATAATTTCTTATAAGAGCTTAAGGTAGATATTTGCTCAAAAAGTTAAGAAAAAGTAAAAATAGGTTAAGCCTTTATTAGGTGGCTTTTTTAAGGATTTTGTAGTCAAAATTTGCTCAAATTACCATTATTTTGATTATCAAGCTGGAACAATTTTAAACCATTTGGGGAATATTAGTCTTGCTCCTTTTAATATTATCTTAAAGTTGTTCTTTTTTTAAGTATGGTAAATTCCTAATAACAGCACTTATCTTATTGCAGTAGATTCTGAATAAGGGGTGCTGATATCTATGTCTAAAATTCAGTGGAGGAATCTTTTATGGTTCTACAGTCTTCGGACTCACAACCTTCATCATTGCCTCGTTCAATGGATATGGCGACAACCTGTATTTATGGTTTGAGCTTTCTCTCAGCAGGATTATTTCTGTTTTTACCTTTAGCGAACCTGTTAAGTCCAAGTCCCTGGCAACGTTATATGGGGGCAATTCATGGTTTTGCCTCACTCTTGGCGATTATAGTCGTCACCTATGCAGGACATTTAGCTTTTCCTTTATTGCGAAGGGTTGGTAAAATTTTGCCTGAAATGCGAACCCTCACTTTTTGGTCAACTGCTTTATCTTTTTTGTCCATTGCTACTGGTAACTGGGTATATATGCGTTATCGTGCGCCGGCTAATGGCGCAAGAGCTTGGTTAAGAGAAAATACACCCTTAGTTCATTACCTTTTCATGGAATATCATGAATTTACGGTACTTTTTACCCTTCCTTTGGGTGTTGCTTCTACCTGGATTTTATGGAAATATGGCGACTCCATTTTAGATAAAGAGAATCGTCCTGTTCTCATGGGAACTTGTTTAGCACTAATGGCCATGATGTTTTTTGCCCTTGGTGGATTTGTCAGTGGCTTAAACGTTGCCAGAATGCACTCTCTGTAATCATCTTCATACCATTGTTATTTATCAGTACCACTTCTCATGTCAAATATTGATCGTAACTTCCATCATCTACCAATCTATGTGAGGTTTTGGAACCAACTTAAAAAATTTCCTTCAGGTTTGGCCGCAGGTTCAAAAAATCCACCTACTGTGTCAGGGCCTGCTGCATCCGCTCTTGTCAGTGCTGCTTTTAGTTGTTTCTTATTAATGGTTAATCAGCATTTTTGCAGTATATATAAAGGCTGGGAAAAAACTGTTTGGACTTTAGGTAGTTGGATTCCTGGTAGTCACAACCCAGACCCCATATACGGTGAAATTGGGAGTTATTCAGGAAAACAAACGGTAATGTTAATCGGTTGGTTGGTTAGTTGGTTTATTCTCAGTAAACTGTGGAAAAATCAACAAGTTCCGTTTTCAAGAATATTTTTCTTCCTGTTTACATTTCTTGTCGCTGCTACGGTTATGAATTGGCATCCCTTATTCCCCTATTTACCATTAATGCCAAAATAACCCCACTGCGTCTTAACTCAATGTTCTCAACCATCTTTATCAAGAGAAAAAACCATGTCACAATCCATTCAAACTAGAAACACCATTCAAACCATACAACCTAAGTACAAACATCACAAATATGTTTTTATTTGTATGGGAGCATTTATGTTAATTGTAGCCTCATTTCCTATGGCCGTTTGGCGAGTTAGTCAAAGTAATAAATATAATTCTGGAGCATTTAACTCTTGGACTCTTGAAGAAAGCCAAAAATCTCAATTAAACACTCAAAAGACTGCTAAAAAGTAACGAGACGCTATCTCTTAGGAACGGAAGCGTCCCGTCAAACCCAGGTTAGGGTCTCTTAGATTATAACAATAACCGAGCATTATCCCCTCTCACAAACCCATATCTGACAATCAGTCTGGATAGTGGGTTTTGTGCTAGATGGGGACATGATTTTTTACATTTCTATTTGTCAATAACTCGATTCCCCATTAATTATTATTTTTGACAAACTATCATAACCTAAGTTTAATAAATCAATAGCCCACTCGATTATATCTTCTAAAGGAATACATAAAATATTAAATACTTGCGCTTTAGTAAACATCAACAGTAACTCATTAGGATAATTCACAAATCAAAATTTAGCAGTCAAAAGTATTACCTCTTCTGTCAGTAATAGTATCCATAGAATGATTCTTTTATTGTTTATTTCTTCATAAATGATAAATGATAAATGAAATGACTGTCTTTTTACTTTCCCCGAAAGGGCGCGGTAACTATTTTAAGATAGAATAAGAAATTGAAATCTATAATAATCAGCTAAATGTCTCCAGCAAAATCTAACTCATTGATTATTCCTCAATTAATTGTCGGATTGGGTAATCCTGAACCAAAATATGATAAAACTCGTCATAATATTGGCTTTGAAATAGTAGATATTTTAGCGGAAAATTGGGGATTCTCTTGGAAAGAAAACAAACGGTTTCAAGGAATGATAGCAGAAGGAAACAGCAGAAACCAAGAAAAAATTTATCTGCTCAAACCTTCAACTTATATGAATCGTTCCGGTCAATCTGTACGAGCAGTAACAGATTGGTATAAACTAGAATCAGAGAAGGTTTTAGTCATTTATGATGACATGGATTTGTCCATTGGTCGCCTAAGAATGCGTCTATCCGGTTCAGCCGGCGGTCATAACGGTATGAAATCGATTATTTCCCATTTGGGAGGGCAAAATTTTCCTCGTTTACGCCTTGGTATTGGTAAATCAAATCAAGTAGATAATACTATTTCTCACGTTTTAGGACGGTTTTCACCCGAAGAAAGGAAAATTATCGATAAAACCTATCCCCTCGTAGTTGATGCCATCGAAAGCAGCTTAAGGGAAGGAGTAGAAAAAGCCATGAGTCGATTTAATAGCCAAAAAGTAGCTCAATAGGTTATAATAGTGAGTTGTCTATGACTATATGTTATTGTCGTTTATTGAACCGGAGGGGCAATTGGAGCCTAGATTTATATTAAAAGTGCTATGGTTAGATGCTAACGTAGCGATCGCTGTTGATCAAGTTGTAGGGAAAGGAACCAGTCCCTTAACTGCTTATTTCTTTTGGCCGCGTAACGATGCTTGGCAACAATTAAAAGACGAATTAGAAGCCAAACATTGGATATTAGAACCCGAAAGAATCGACGTATTAAATAAGGCCACAGAAGTAATTAATTACTGGCAGGATCTCCGTAACCAAGGGAAAAATGTCACTATGAAAGATGCACAAACCAAGTTTCCAGAAGTTACTTTTAGTGGCAGTAATTAAGTAGAATTTAGAATTTAGAATCCAGAATCTTAAACAAATTTAATTCTAAATTCTTCATTCCTCATTTCTCATTTTTCCCCGTTTCTTTTTATCGAGAGAACGATAAACTCGATAATCAATGTTCGGGAAAATATTATCAATAGCTTCAATGCTATCTAGCAAAGTAGCATTAACAGTTCCTAGTTGAAAATCATCATAAATCTGATTAAAACGAAGGAGATGGCTTTTAGTGCGTTCAATGGCATAGGGAACCATCGTGCCGGTACGCATGATAAACGCCCAATCAGAAGCTTGAGCCAATAATAACTCTCGTGCTGCTTGATTCAAAGCCCTTTCTTCCAACTCATCAGCCGGTTCGATGTTACCTAATTCTATCATTCGTTCCGTAGCTTCGTGGAGATGGGGATAAATCCAAGTATTAGAATCATTGAGCCAAAACTCATGAAATCCCTTATAACCCCAACTCGACTGAGAGAGACGACATAACTGTTGAGTCGGGTTATGACGAAGATAGTCAGCCAAATGGACTAAATCAAACGTATTTTGGTCGTACCAGGTCTTGCGGAATAAATAATCAAGGAACCAGGGACCCTCGTACCACCAATGACCAAATAATTCCGCGTCATAAGGAGAAACCACAAGGGGATGACGCTGCATCATATCAGCTAAATGAGCAATTTGTTGCTCACGATTGTACATAAAATTCCCTGCGTGTTCAGCAGCCTTTTCTCGGGCCCAATAGGGATCATAAAGAGATTTTTCCCCCATATTGCCCTGAGTATTGGTAATTTTATGGTATTTAATCCCCGTATTTTTCCGTTGACCATTGGGCATAATATAGGGCTTAATATAATCGTAATCAGCTTCCCAACCCAAATCTTTGTAAAATTCCCGATATTCCGAATCACCCGGATAACCCATTTTAGAAGACCAAACCTGACTAGAAGACTCGTGGTCTCGGCCAAAAGCAGCAACCCCTGCTTCTGTAAAAATGGGGGCATAAGTGCCATAACGGGGGCGAGGGTGGGCGTATAAAATACCGTGGCCATCGATAATAAAATAGCGTAACCCCGCCTTAACCAGCATCTTTTCCAACCCTTCATAATAAGCACATTCAGGCAACCAGATACCCTTCGGGGGACGACCAAACGCCTCTTGATAATGGTCGCAGGCCACCTTAATTTGCGCCCAAACCGCTTGAGGGTACATTTTCATCAACGGTAGATAACCATGAGTGGCTCCAGAGGTCATAATTTCCAGGTTATTGCTTTCTAGAAATTGTTTAAAACCAATAATTAAATTTCCTTGGTATTTTTCCCAAGTTTCACGTATTTTGGCAAATTCTTGGTGATAAAACTCAGCTAAATAGCGAATATGACCATTATGTTGATTATTTTCAATTTCCTTAATAACCAGTTCTTGTAACTTCGTCAGATGATTATTATAACGTTCCTGTAATAAAGGATCTTGCAACATAGACACCAGAGGGGGTGTCAGACTCATGGTCATTTTAAAATCGATCCCATCCCGTTGCAGTCCTTCAAACACTCTTAGAAGGGGAATATAGGTTTCGGTAATAGCTTCATAAAGCCACTCTTCCTCCAGAACATAATCCCGTTCAGGATGCCGAACAAAAGGTAAATGAGCATGAAGGACAAGAGCAACATAGCCAAGAGCCATAATCGTTTTAAACCATCACAGTGAAGTTTGTGCCATTAAGCCTTAAGATTAAGTGTAGTTGATTTTATACTATCTTAATAATCTAGACTAGAATAGATAGGAAAAATCTCTTACTCCAAGAACCTTATTTCTCTGTCAGTATATAGTATCAAGTTGCAGTGCTAGAACCTCCCAACTATCAAACAAACTCTGAAAGCGATCATGCTGCATCTATTCAGTTGTTGTTGTTTGTCGATGAGCGTCCCAGTTCCCACGAGTACATTCAACCGATTCGAGACTATCTCAAAACCGTCAGCCAAGATCATACTTGCCAGTTAGAAATCATTGAGATTCACGAACAACCCCATCTAGTAGAGCATTTTCGCTTAGTTGCTACCCCATCCTTGGTTAAAGTGGTACCCACACCCAGACAAACCTTAGCCGGTAGTAATTTGGTCAATCAACTAAAAAAATGGTGGCCAAAATGGGTCTCATCCTTAGAAGAAAATAATGATCCAAAGGAATCATCAGAACAATCCACTCATGTTGGATATTCAGCCGAACTGATGCGGCTTTCTGATGAAATATTTCGTCTCAAGAAAGATAAAGAAAATTTACAAGAACAACTCAAGTTCAAAGATCAAGTCTTAGCGATGTTAGCCCATGATTTACGCAGTCCCCTAACGGCGGCCTCCATTGCTGTAGAAACCTTAGAACTAGCTCAAACTCAAGACGACAGCGAGAAACGGCAAAAACTAATAACCCAACTCTTTCATCAAACCCGTAATCAATTTCGGGTAATGAATCGTCTGATTACGGACATTTTACAAGCGTCCAAAAGCATGAATGCTCAGTTGCGCGTGGAACGGACAGAAGTGTTTTTACCTGGGCTTGCCAAAGAGATAGTAGCACAATATAACGAAGTATTAAGAGAAAAATCCTTAACCTTGATCGAAGATATCCCTCAAGATGTGCCTCCAGTCTATGGAGATGAAGAATTAATTCGTCAGGTCATTGTCAACTTGATCGATAATGCGATTAAATATACACCAGGGGGAGGAGAAATTACCTTATCAATTCTTCACCGCACCAGTCAAAAAATACAAGTAAGTGTGTGTGACACCGGCCCCGGTATTCCCGAAGAAAAACAAGAACGGATTTTTGAAGGCCACTTCCGCTTACAACGAGATCAAGGAAAAGAAGGTTATGGATTAGGGTTATCTTTATGTCGTAAAATTATTCGTGTACACTATGGCCAAATTTGGGTTGATAGTGTACCGGGACAAGGTAGCTATTTCCATTTCACATTACCTGTTTATCGGTAAGGATAAACATGGATGATCTCTTTAATAGGGGTCTCTTTAGATTGACTCGACTAACTAGAAAAGACAAGATTCGCTCAACCATTAAACCGATATGCGTAAAGCTTTCATTATCGTCAATGCTCAGGTGAAAACTCAAGGTACGATGTATCCTGCTTCTCCTGCAACCGAAAAAATGGTTATGGCACTTGAAGCAGCCATTAAGGCTGATTCTCCCTCAACTCAGGTTGAAGTGATGGCCACAGCCACGTTATGGTCAAAAAATGCTCAGTCTGCTAAACCTGATCCGGATATTATCTATTGTCCCCTAACCATCGAAGTACCTCACTGGTTATCTTTTCCGGGACAAAAAATTTACCAAGACTGCAAAGATGTTAAGGGAAGAAGACAATGGGTAGATAAAATGTTAGGCTACAAAACCAGTATTCGAGATTCTTGGTTAGGAGATTTGTGGCTACCCATCGCTGTTACTCCCAAAGAATTAATTTATGGGGAAATCATTGGCGAAGGGGCATTTCCTAATTCCTACGAACAACCCATTTCCTTAAAGAATTCCTTACGTCGTCCTTTACATGAGTTAGCGCAAGGGTTATTAGAGTCCCTAGATGCCCCTCCATCCTTATATTTGTTACAATTTCGCCTCAAAGGTCAAAACATTGTTTTTGATCGTTTATGGCCCTTTCCTGCTGCCCCTGCAATCGCTTCTTTAACCTACCCCCACTCTAACTTATTTAGTTGGTATTGGCAGTGTTTAACCCATCAATCGGTTCCTACTTTGACGGGAAGTCCTTCTTAGGGGGCTACAAGGAAATTATAATTAATTTTTAAGCGTAGTCTTAGTGAAGTACCCCACCCTACTTCGTTGAGGGTGGGGCTTCCTACCCTCAAGAACTAACGCTCTTGATGCACTGCATTTCAACAGTTTGGTTAGGCGTGGATTTCCGTTCTTCCAACGGTATTTTTGAATCAGAGAATTGAAGCAAATTCCAACAGGCGTTAATGTCCCTGTCGTGGTGTGCATGGCATTCTGGACAAATCCATTCTCTATCTTTTAGGGTCAAATCTTCTTTGATATAACCACAATTAGAGCATCTTTTAGAACTCGGAAAAAATCTATCAACTCGCTTAATTTCACACCCATAGATATCTCCTTTATATTCTAAAAGTGTTAAAAATTGTCCCCAAGCCACATCACTGATTTGCTTGGCTAGTTTTCGATTTTTAACCATCCCTTTAATATTTAAGTCTTCACAACTAATAACTTGGTTTTCGTTAGTCAGTTTGAGACTTATTTTGTGTTGATAGTCTAATCGTTGGTTAGCCACTTTTTCATGAATTTTGGCTACTTTAACTCTAGCTTTTTTTCTATTGTTAGATTCTTTGTTTTTTCGACTTAACCTCCTTTGTCTAATTTTTAACCTTCTTAATGAACGTTGGAAATAACGAGGATTCTCAAACTTTTCAGGTTTATTGGTAATACAAAAATCTTTAAGTCCTAGATCCATGCCTATTTTTTCCCCATTTAAGGGAGCTTTTGGTATGTCTAACTCTGTAACAATTGAAGCATAATATTTTCCTGATGGAGTTTTACTAATCGTTACACTTTTAATATCTCCTTCTATTTCTCGATGAATTATCATCTTAATAGGAGACATTTTCGGAAGTTGTAACTTCTCTTCTGAGGTAATAGAAAAGTGTTGAGGAACTCGAAAAGATTGCTTATTAGACCTTTTCTTGAATCTAGGAAACTTGGCTAATCCCTTAAAAAAGCGAGAATAAGCAGTTTCTAAATCTTTAAGCGTTTGCTGTAATGCTTGAGAATTGACCTCTTTTAGCCACTCAAACTCTTTTTTTAGAGATGTTAGTAATTTAGCCCATTCTTTGTATCTTAAGCTCTTTTTACAATCGGCATAGATATCAGTAGTTAAGCGCAGAAAATAGTTATACACAAATCTTGAACAACCAAAACATTTTGCTAAGAATTGTTGCTGTTTTTGATTAGGATACAACCGAAATTTATACGCTTTATTACCCATGTCTAGTACCTCCTTAAGGTTACTCTAGCAAAGTTTATCTATTTTATCCAAAAAAGTTAAGTTTTATGTGGACTCCCTTCGGTCGGTTTATATTTTGGTTGGTCATTCATCCCCATCTTGTAGAAGCATGGGGTATTCTGCCCGACATTAGGATAAAACTACGGATTTTGAAAATTAAGTGGGTAGTTCGCTATATTAAAACCGAAAATATACCCCTTGATTATCCCAAGGTTAAATTATGACTACGTTCACCCGCTGGGTTCTTCTGCAAGAACCCACACAACAAACTTCAATTGTTGATCCTGCTTTATTTACTAAACTGTTTTCTGACGGTTTGACTTTGATACAAGGTCTGCTCATCCTCTTGGCTGGTTGGATTATTGCCTCTATTGTCAGAGGTATTGTCAAAAAAATACTCCATAGTACGGAAATTGATAATCAAATCGCTGGTTGGATTACTGGCAATGATTCTTCAGATAGTTCGATCCCCATCGAAAAATGGCTATCGGACTTCGCCTATTGGCTGATTATTCTCTTTGCTGTTGTTGCTTTCTTAAACACCCTACAACTTGAGGCGGTTTATCAACCTCTTAATGCCCTTCTAGGAGAACTTACCAGTTTCTTACCTAAATTATTAGGGGCTGGTCTTCTCTCGGCTATTGCTTGGTTATTGGCTACCCTAGCCAAGACGATCATCACTCGGGTTTTAGGGAGTTTTAATCTGGAAGAAAAGTTAGGGGAAGACAATCAACAAATATCTGTGTCCCAAACCATCGGGAAAGCAGCCTACTGGTTCATTTTTCTCCTCTTTTTACCCTCCATTCTCAGTACCCTTCAGCTAGAAGGAACCTTAGTTCCTGTACAGGGACTCTTAGACCAAATTTTAGCTATTATTCCTAATGTCCTGGGGGCGGTTATTATCGCTGCTGTGGGTTGGGTTGTAGCAAGAATTGTTCAAGGGGTGGTTAGTAGTTTATTGGCTACAACTCCCATTAATCAAGTAGGGGCAAAATTTGGCTTATCTAGTGAACCTACTGGTAACTCTTTATCCAATATTGTTGGCAATGTTGTTAAGGTTTTAATTTTAATTCCTGTTGCTATTACCGCTTTAGATGCACTGCAAATTCAAGCTATTTCCCAACCGGCGACGGAAATGCTCAATCAAGTGTTAACGCTGTTGCCGAAATTATTGGCGGCTACAGTGGTTTTAGGATTAGCCTATGCTGGAGGACAATATCTCTCGGATATGGTCAGCAATGTTTTAGGGAGTGTTGGTTTTGACAATATTTTTCAATGGTTGGGTATCGCTCAAACCCCTAAAACCCCAGAAACCAGCAGCGAAGAAACTCCAGAAACTACTACTACTGAAACTAGAACCCCGTCGCAAATTGCCGGTGTTATTGTTTTAGTGGCGGTGATGTTGATTGCTTCTTTAACGGCGGTAGATATTCTCGAAATCGAAGCTTTAAGGGCTGTGGTTGGTACTTTGTTAGCGATCGCAGGTCAAGTGTTGGTTGGCTTGGCTGTGTTGGCTTTAGGACTATATTTAGCCAATCTTTGCTTTAATTTGATTACTAATTCAGGCACTCGTCAAGCTAGGTTTTTAGGTCATACGGCGCGTATTTCAATTCTTGTTTTTGTTATCGCTATGGCTTTACAACAGATGGGTATTGCTCCCAATATTGTTAATTTAGCTTTTGGTTTATTAGTTGGTGGTATTGCTGCAGCTATTGCTTTGGCTTTCGGTTTAGGAGGCCGAGAAGTTGCTGCTGAACAACTCCGTGAATGGTTAAATAACATCAAAGAAAATTAGAACTTGCTTAGTAAGAAAAGCATTAATTGCCCCAACTATAATTTTTAATTTGGTTGGGGTTTATTAATAAACTCAAATTTTTGTCCAATTCTCTATATAGCAGTCAGGAATGATTCATGAAATATCTTTTGTCTTATTTCCTATTGCCTGTTCCCTTATACTCAGACTTAATTCTCACAACTGATAACTGATTGCTATATAACCTAATTATACTATCAACTTAGAGTCATTTTTACCACTTAATTTATATTCCTTTCTTGGTCTTATATAATTTTTTATAATCAATTATTATCATAAGTTTTACATTATTTATATTTGGTCAGTTGCCTAATTTTTACCCTTTTATCAAGAAATGATAACAAAATAGATAACGAGTTTGCGCCGTTTGATTGGTGTGTGGTATATTAAAAATGCAAAATGAACGGAATAACGTATCCAAAAGTAAGATTTGAGTATTTGTGATCTACTAAAAAAGTGGGTAGTCAAGATAAAGCGATCGCTTTCCTGACTACAAACAGAGATACTACATACCAGGAAGATTTAAACCACTGGTCAGTTCTTCCATTTTTCCGCGCATAGTTTCAGTGGACTTGGCGTAAGCATCTTTCATAGCTGCGGTTACTAGCTCAGATAAAGCCTCTGCACCTTTGTCTAAAGCTTCTTGTTTAATGGTCACTTGACGAGGCTCTTGGTTACCACTCATAACCACTTCAACCAATTGCTGCGCATCGGACCCTTTAATATGCATCTGCTCCAATTCTTCTTGGAGTTGTTGCGCCCCGGCTTGAACTTGTTGAGCTTTTTGGAAAGCATCTTGAAGTTCTTTGATTTTGCCTAATCCGGGGATGCCAAATCCTGATTTTTTGTTTTCTGACATATTCGTTAAAAATATTGTTTGTTGCTATATGGACTTATTGACACTCCCGCGCCGTAAAACGGCGAGGATTCTTTTAAAGGAGATAACTAACTCGAGTTAGTCATTGCTCGAACCACAACTACTAAAACCGTACAGACTCGAATCTCAGTGTCATGCGATGGGCGATGCCAATTGCCCCCACTCTCTCGCCCTAAAAAGGGTCTGAGCTTTTACGTTAGTTCGGTTTTTGAGTTTCGCTCAATTCAGACCCTTTACTTGTAGAGGCTAGAACTAGACCTTTAACTAGAGCGTCCTACTACTAGGTGTTTCACCCACGCCTGAAAGTCACTGCCACTTACTAACTCAACCAATCTAACACAATATAAAGCCGTCCTACAAGGACGGGGTTTCTACCCAATTTTTCGATCATTGTCGCTGAATTTCGGCAAATATCTCGGCTAAGATTTCTGTTGCACCAGCATCACGTAAACGGGTGGCTAATGTTTGACCTAAGCTTTCTGCTTGAGCAGGTTCCCCTTCAATAGTATCTTTAATCAAGGTTTTGCCGTCAAGACTGGCCACCATTCCGATTAAGGTTAAGACATTATTTTCAATCTTGGTGTTAACACCGATGGGAACTTGACAACCCCCTTCTAATTCTCGTAAGAACGCCCGTTCTGCATAACAGCGATCGCGGGTTTCGGGATGTTCTAAAGCTTTAAGTAGTTCTAGAATTTCGGGATCACCGGTGCGACACTCGATACCTAAGGCCCCTTGGCCCACAGCATGGAGGGAAATATCATCGGGGATAACTTGATGAATGCGATCGCTCATATCCAAGCGTTGTAAACCGGCTACAGCGAGGATGATTGCATCGTATTCCCCTGAATCTAGTTTAGCCAAACGAGTGTTAACGTTGCCACGAACATCTTTGAAGGTTAAATGGGGATAATGGTGACGTAGTTGGGCTAAACGACGTAAGGAAGATGTTCCAATCACCGACCCTTCTGCTAAGGTATCCAGTTGTTTATCTTTATGTTTTTCGTGGACTACCAGTGCATCGGCAGGGTTTACCCTTTCGGTGACGCAGCCTAACATTAAACCATCGGGTAAATTAGTGGGTAAATCTTTGAGCGAGTGTACTGCAAAATCTACTTGATTTTGCAACATGGCCGTTTCTAACTCTTTGGTAAATAATCCTTTATCTCCAATTTTTGCCAAGGCAACATCTAAAATTTTGTCTCCTTGGGTACTCATGGTTTCTACGTCAAACTGACGATCTGGATAGTGTTTTTGTAGTTGTTCTTGTATCCAGTAAGTTTGCACTAAAGCTAACTGACTTTTTCGGGAACCGATACGAATAGCGCGACTAGAAACAACCATAGAGGGTAAGATAATAATTCAATGTAACGATGAGGGGACTTATTCTAGAGTATCGCAGTGTTTGACTCTAGTTAAGCCGTTGGGAGACTTAATCCAGAAATAGTTACATCTCGTTACAAATTAATGAATAGTGTCATTTCATTTATCATTCGTTTGGAAGTAGCCTTGAAACCTCTCCCAAACTTCTTTCTCCCTCAAGAGAGAGGCTTGAAACCAAAATGTTCAATGTTTGGTCAATGACCGTTGACCCCTATGAAATCCACATATACAGTTAAATTTGATGAAAATAGTCTTAAAAAATTGTTTATGTTATTATTAGTTTTGAATTAATGTAATTAACTGTATCCAAATCTTATGATTATTTGGCAAGCAGATTTCTATAAACATTTATCACAAGAAAATGAAGATAATACTGTCTGGAATCTCATTGTTTGTGATCAAAATTCTTCTATCATTCATCAAGGAAGTTGTCAACAGTCCGAAGCTAATTCTAATTGGTTAATCACTGAATTAGAATCTTTGGTTAAGCAATATTCTCCTGATCTTATTAAGGTTTTTCGTCCTCAATGTCTTAGTTTATTTCAACTATTTGGGAAAACATTAGGAGTTAAAATTGAAGCTAGTAGAAGAACTCCTCAATTGAAACAAATTTTAAAAGAAAAATTTCCTAGTTCTCTTAAACTAAAACAATTACCTCCTCAAGCTGTACCTGAAAATTTATGGGGTGATAAATGGCGTTTTGCGACCTTTAAAGCAGGAGATTTTTTTGATTATTTTAGAGATCGCCCTATTCCAATCAAAGATTTATCTGAAGAGTTAAACCCGATTGATTTAGGTATTGCTTCTGGTATAAATATTCCTGGTGTGGTCATTTATGGTGGTAGAAAATCAATGTATTTAGCCCGTTGGTTGGCAGATAATAAGCCATTTTCTTTAAATTATATTCCTACTGAAGTTGGAAAATCTGGGGGATTAATTTTAGAATCACGGTTAGTGGATCGTTGGGTTTTATTGACGTTTGAAGATTCGGAAATGGCTCAATCTGCACAAAAGTATGAGCAGCAAAAAGAAAGTAGTCAAGGTCTTCATTTTCTATTAATACAACCCGATGATTCAGGAATGACTGAGACAGGAATCTGGTTATTGAAAAAAGAGGATATTTAGGTTATTTATTATGAAAAAAACAACCAATATTATCTTACAGCCTAATAGTTTATGGCAAAAAGTCAAACAACAAACAGAACACGCTTTAAATTGTGGTGCTTTAAAATCGATTCCCACAGAGTATGAATTAATAGAAGATGGAGAAGTTGACTTTTTAGTGAGGATTGTTACTAATTTAGGAAGAAAAGATAAGACGAAAAAACAACAAAAAAAATTGGGTAAAGATTTTAATCCTTTTTTACCTTACGAAAAAGACTTATTTGTAGCTGATATTTCAGATACTCATGTTTGTTTATTAAATAAATTTAATGTGGTAGAAAATCACTTATTAGTAATTACTCGGGAGTTTGAGGAACAAGAAACATTACTAAACTTAAATGATTTTGTTGCTTTATCCGTCTGTTTATTACAAGTTGATGGTTTGGGGTTTTATAATAGTGGTAAAATAGCCGGAGCAAGTCAAAATCATAAACATCTTCAATTAGTTCCTTTTCCCCTCATCCCAGAATTACCTAAAACTCCCGTTGATAATGTAATAGAAACAGCAAAATATAAAGATAAGATAGGTCAAGTTTCTTGTTTTAATTTTGTTCATGGTATAGCTAAAATATCAACTCAAAATAATAATAGCATTTTAGAATTAGCTCAACAAATTTTCGACAATTATTCTTATTTGTTAGAAAGTCTAAAAATTACTATTAATCAAGAAGGAAAAACAGAACCTTATAACCTTTTGATAACTAGAGAATGGATGATGATTGTCAGGCGATCGCAACCCAAATATGAATCAATTTCTGTTAATTCATTAGGATTTTCTGGAGCATTATTAGTTAAAAATGAGCAACAATTAAAGACATTAAAAGAGTTAAAACCCTTAACAATTTTAGAACAAGTTGGTGAAATTAGAAATTAGACAATCTACTTCAATATTGGTGGTTGAATTAACCATTCTTTGTGTTATCAGTGCGAATATGTAAATCTCTTTGTGGGAAGGGAATTTCAATCTTATGAGCGACTAAGGCTTTCCAGATAGCTCGGTAGAGATCGCTCCTTACGGTAATACGAATGGCAGGATCGTCAATAAAAACTGCTAAGCGAAAATCCACACTAGAATCACCATATCCCATCAAGTGAACAGAAGGTTGAGGCTCAGTTTGCACGTCATCATTCTGCCGAGCCACATCCAGCAGAATCTCAATAACCTCCTCTGGATCGCAATTATAGCTAACTCCCACTGGAACTAAGACACGAATAACTGGATCTGTCCCCGTGTAGGTTGTGACAATAGAGGTGAAAAAGGTTTGGTTGGGGACTATTTTTTCAACATTGTCAACAGTTTTGACGGTTGTGGCGCGAATACTGACTTTTTCAACAGTGGTGGGTTCTCCTTCAACTTCGACTATATCACCGGGACGCAAAGAGCCTTCAAAGAGAAGACCAATTCCACTGACAAAATTACCGATAATTTCTTTCAAACTAAATCCAATCCCCACTGATAGTCCCCCACTAATAGCCGCCAGAGCAGTTGCATCAAACCCTAAGTAACCGAAAAATAAAACGATGCCAATGCCGATCAGAAAGTAGCGAATAATAATAGAAATTGCTTGTGCTGCCCCAGTTGGTTCCTGGGCGATGAGAAAAGAGACGTACAAAAATATTTGTTCAACTATGGATACACCCATCACCCAGAAATAAATTCCGATTGTAATTATGAAGATAGCTCCTAAAGTCACTGGGGTCTCAAATAGGCGAATAACTGCCACTTGAAACAATTTGTCTATGTCTGTTAATAAACCTCCGATAGTATTGATGACAAACAAGATAAATAAAGGCGCGGAGAATAGACGGCGATAGCGGCTGACATGAGCAGAAGGAAAAACCTCATAGCAGATTATTAAAAAGCCACGATAGAAAAAAAAAGTCCACAAGATTTTGATGCCAACGGTTATTAGTCCTGCTCTCCAACCCCCTTGGCTGAAACCAGTTTCCAGAAGGCTAACCACCATTAAACCGAGAACTGGGGTAAACATTAAGCGAAGCAAGTTAGTTGCATAGTGCTTGAGAGAGGGCGGGCGATCGCTTAATTCCCCATCATTCATGCTCGGAAATCGTCTTAGCCAGAGAATCCATATTCCTTGAGAAAGGAACCAAACCAGAGCCAAGCTAATGATAATGGCAAACAACTGAATCTGAACTAGAGGACGTTCTAGAGCGTGTAAACATCTCCAGATTAGTTCAAAAATAGGGGTTAAATCCAACTCAGTTGTTTCTGTCATCTGCTTCTATTTTTAAGGGGTTTTAAATTGAGTGTTGACAGTTTGAGTCAATTGACTTGCGGCTTGCTCAGGAGAAATTGCTCCTGCCATCACCCTCTTATACAAATCTCTACCATATTTTCTGACAGCATTTATTTTTTTCGTCTCATCTAAACTAAATGCGGTAACTGATAGAGTTTGCTTTTGCAAAATTCCTTGAAGCGGAAACAAGCGAAGATCGATCAATGCTTCTCTATTTGCTGGTATAAAGGAGCGTAATTGGGCAGCTAGTGCTGTTTGCTGTTGGGTATTAGCTAAAAACTGAGCAAATCTCAGGGAAATTTTGGTTTGATTATTACTTGATGCAGAACTGAACAAGAAACCATTCACAAGCAAGGGAGGGGCTGCTTGCCCATTTTCTTCTCCGGGTAAGAGAGCAATTCCAAATTTGTTTGCACCCAATGATTCTCTCAAAAAGGGAATTTTATCAGACCAACAGACATGATAGGGTAAGCGTTCCTCAATAAAAGCATTTTGTAGGATAAGGGAATCTTCGTTGAGGATAAAATTAGGCTCGTTTCTAGCATTTTTTAGCCATTCCATCCATTTTACCCAACCCAAACCTTGGTCTAAAATTACACGCCCTTGATCATCCAATAGTTGACCGCCAAAAATTTGCGTTCCCCAAAAAGCATCGCTAAAACTGGATAACATTCCCACAGAATATCCTGCTCTAGCTTGATTAATCAGTTCTGAGAGGGTTTTTGGTGGTTCTTTGACTCTATTCTTGTTATAGCAGAGAACCTGGGTACTCAAGTCTAAAGGCACTCCATATATTTTGTTTTGATACAAGAATTGATCTAGTGCCTCAGAGCGAAATTGTAACAAATCAAGAGCATCTTCCTTAAGAGGAAGCAAGGCTTTTGCTCTAATGAGGGGAAGAATATAGATGGATCTGGTATAGATCAGATCCGGACCTAAACCCTTTTCTAATTCCCTCTCTAATTCTGCAACTAACTTTTCTTCCTCTATAAACTTCGTGATGATCTTGACTTGGGGATAGAGTTGGGTAAACCTGCCAATGTACTCATCAAAAATTTCCCTATATTGAGAAATTAAGGATTCTGTCAACTCACTCCGAGAAAAGCTCTGCCAAACTATGATAGTTCCTGAGAGTCTAGTTTCTGGGTTATTACTATTATTGTTTACTTCTATTGTTGTACTACAAGCAACCAATAAACAAGCAACAAGCAGAATTGACAAAATTCTTTTCAAGCAAGTAAACAGGATCATTTCGTTTTTTAGTCAGTTTGAAGTTCAGCAATAATTGGGTATTGATTGAGTTGATTAATCTAGAAAAAGCTCTTATTTAGTCAAGGCGAAGTCGGTACTTAGTGACTCCTGGAAATTCAACGCCAAAATTGCATTGGTCTAGGAAGTAATCTGCATAAAACGTTTGATAGGGCTTAAATCCAAGAGATTCATAGGTATGACGAGCCGCCTCGTTACCATGAATAATCATAATTCCTGCGTAAGAGTGCTGTTTTGAGAGCCCTTCTTCTAATAAGGTTTTGATTAATAGTTTTCCCAAACCGCGACCCCGTGCCTCTGGCAATACCGCAACCGATTCAATAATCCATGTCGCTTGAGGAGTCAGAAAAGATGGTTGTAAGTTTCCACCCCAAAACTGCACATAGCGATCACCCCATGTCGTGGCAATCTCCTCAGACCAGTTTAACTCTTGGGCTATCTTACCAAGCTTAGACAGCCGAAAAGGGCAGTAATCCTCTGAATTCGGGGTATAACCAGAGGCCGCTGCCATCGGTTTTCCCTGATCTTCTATAATCAAGAAATCAGCCACGTCACCCCAGTTACCAGCGTCAGCCCTCAGCATTGCCTCAATGAATTGCAATGGGTTTGTCCCAGTTCCCTGCAAAAGACCTTCCCAAAAGCAGTAATTAAGAGGTGGCAAAGAGGCTTCATACTCGATTTTGGCAAGAAAGGGGATGTCTGAGATCGTCCCTTTGCGTGTTCTAAATATGCTATTCATCGTAACTTTCCTAAAAAGAATACCCAAATAATACTAGCAAATTTATCCCTAAAAGGACAGTTGGGTATAAAATTTAAACAAGATAATAAAAATAGTGTTGGAAGCAACATCATGAAATTTAAAAATACGTCTTTTTTTCTATCCTTAATAGGGAGTATCTTAGTAATAGTAGGAACGCATGGGCCAACCATTACTGCTGAAAAAATTAATTTTATTGTTGGTCCGTTACGCTTATCTTTAAATATCAGTTCCTTAGAAAACTTTGCTGATGAGGGAACCATTGATAGAAGATTAGCAGATTATTTTAGGATGGCTGGAGTAGGAGAAGCAGAACAAATACGGTTTCGAGAAGTTTTAAGCAAAAAACTAGAAATTGACCCTGTTTTATTCTCAAGGTTACTCAGAACAGAAATGGGAGAAGATATGCTGACTCGTTGGGGAGAACATATCAATATTCAAGGGGGGAGAAACGGTAAATATGCGTTGCGTGGTGCCATAGTTAAATCAGCTTTCGATGATGAAGGTTTAACTTTGATTAATGTATTGCGTCATCTTCCCACTAATATGCAAATTAATGTTAATCAGGCTCTTTCCTTAGCAGCCCGTTTCGATTCAATTATTATTGCTACCAATTTTTTCCGCGAAGAAATTAGTCAACTTGCTCAACAAGAAATAGCCAACGCTTTACCTACAGATTTTTCTACCCTTCCTGATTTACGTCAACCAGGAAAATTGCCAGTCCAAAAAAACCAATGGACTCTTACAGATAGCCAACGAAACCGAACCTTTCAAGTATATATTTATCAGCCCCAACAACAGCAAAATGGGACTTATCCCATCGTTATTGCCTCTCATGGTTTAGCCTCCTCACCCGAACATTTTAGTGACTATGCTGAACATTTAGCTTCTTATGGTTATGTTGTTGCTGTACCCCAACATCCAGGTAGCGATCGCCAACAACTTCAAAATCTGAAAAGAGGACTATCTAGGCAAATCTTTTTAACCAGTGAATTTATTGATCGACCCAAAGATATTAGTTATGTGATTGATGAATTAGAAAGACGTAATCAAATAGCTATGAGAGGGAAATTAGACCTTAATAAAATAGCAGTTATTGGTCATTCTTTTGGGGGTTATACTGCCTTAGCAGTAGCCGGTGCAACCCTTGAGTTTGAACATTTAGCCCAAGAATGTCCTGGTAGTTTGAATTTATCTTTATTGTTACAATGTAGTGCTTTAAATTTAGATCCAGAAGTGTATTCCTTAAAAGATGAACGAGTCAAAGCCATTGCACTTACCAATCCTCTAAAAAGTGCTATCTTTGGTCCAAAAGGGTTATCAAGAGTTTCTATTCCTGTGTATGTTCAAGCAGGAAAATATGATCCAGCCACACCTTTTGTACTGGAACAAGTGAGGCCATTTCCCTGGTTTAAGAGTTCTAATCGTTATTTGAGTTTACAAGAAGGGGATACCCATGCTGATATTTCTGAACTGGATGGGGGTTTGGCTGAGTTAATAGATAACTTTGTCTATTTATCCCTTCCTGAACCTGGTTTATTGACCAGTTATAATCAAGCTTTAATCTTAGCCTTTTTACAAGTTCATTTACGGGAAAACGAGTCATTTCGCCCCTATTTACAGTCAGCTTATGCTGAACATCTTAGTCAAGGAGAAGAGTTTAAAGCGTTTTTGATTACCAATGATTCTCTAGAAGGATTGGAAAAAGCGATCGCCAAATTTCAAACTAATCACCCTAGCATAAAATTTTAAACTTTTAGATATGTTTAAATTATTGTCTCGTACCCCACCCACTCATCTCCAAATTGCTGCTAACTTACGCCGTTTAGGTTGGATTGGTTTTTGGTGTCAACTTATTTTAGGTTCTATTCCTGTTGTTTTGTTAACGTTTCAATGGATATTTTCCAAGGAACAGACAATGGCAGGAATTGATATTACTAATATTTTTAGTTTTATTGATATTATGACCCTTTTATTTACTATTTTTTGGTGTTTGGGTTATACTCAACTAGGAAAGAAACTTGAAAAGGGCGAAAAACACCCGAAAAAAGCTAAGATTATCCGAACTATATGGATTGGTATTACTGCTAATTTAGGGGTTATTTTATTGGCGGTTTTAATTGGGATTATAACCCTTGGGAGACTACTCTATATCATTCTTTCATTACCTCAAGGGGCAACTACTATTTTGCAACCCGTACCAGGGGGAACGATGGTTAACCCTGGTTTGGTCATTGTACCGATGGATATTTTAGGCTTATTAGCAATCATGAATGTAATTTTAGCCGGATTAGTTGGAGTTACTATTAGCTTGTGGTTGTTGTTTCGTATTCATATTTGGCAACCTTAATTTTGGGTAAGTTGTTAATTATCATTTCAAACAACAACTTTTAGCTTATTTACAAACTAAAACTAATTTTGGTAAATATGAATGTCTCTTTGAGGGAAAGGTATGCTAATATCGTGAGCATCAAAGCTTTTTTTGATACCTTCAATTAAAGCATATTTAACAGGTAAATAATTAACAGATTCAACCCAAGGGTAAACATAAAAATTGACACTACTATCTGCTAATTCTCCTACAAGAATTTTTGGCTCAGGTTTATCTAAAACTCTTGATTCTTGTTCTAAAACAGTGGCAATAATCTGCCTTACTTTATCAATATCATCTACATAACTAACTCCTACAACTAAATCAATTCTACGTTCAGGTTTAGCATAGTGATTGATTATTTTATCTTCAATTAATCTATTATTAGGAATAATTACTTCTCGATTATCTAAAGTTCTGACTACTGTAGTAAAAATACGAATTCCCTCCACATAGCCGATTATATCTCCACTTTCAATTAAATCATTAACTTTAAAATAGCGAAAAATAACTAAGATTATTCCTGCGGCAAAATTAGATAAAGAACCTTGTAAAGCTAAACCTACTGCTATACCAGTAGCACCTAAAAGCGCAACAATGGATGTTGTTCTAACCCCCAAATTTCCTAAGCCAACTAAAACAACAATTGTATTCAAAGCTAGTTTACTGATATTGCTGATAAAAGAAATAACAGTATTATCAAGACGGCTTCTATTCAAAAATTTAACTATTAGTTTATGAATATTTTTACTCAGCCATAAACCAATAACTATAATTACAACTGTCACCACTAATCTTATAAAAAAGATTGTGAAAACTTGTATAAGACTTTCAATGTTTATTTGAAACATTTGATAATTGCTCTAAAAAAATGTGTTCGCCAACTAATACCAAATCCGGTTTAGATACCCCCCTTATCTTTCTAGTTGAGGAGGGTGGGGAGTGTGGGAGGTGTGGGAAGAAAGATAGCAAAATAATAAAGAGGTTTTGACAATCGGATTTGGTATAACATCAAATCCTCTTTACAAAGTAGAATAACAAACTAAAGCAGCAACAAATGTTGACTAAAATTTTCTTCTACTATCATAAGCAGATTTCGTATCATACTCGATTGAATTATTATACCCCTTTTTAGATACGATCTCAAAAAATATTGATTGTAAATACTATAGTTCTGTTTTGAATAAACCTGAAACCGCAACATAAGGTAAGACAATTAGAATAGATTTAGGATTAAGTAATTTTGCTGTTACCAGGATGTTTCTAAATTCGATAATCCTAATTGCTTACAATTATTTAGAGTAGTTTACTCACCAGTAAATTCTAATGAGGAATGGTGCAAAACAATGCGCAGTTGACCATTATCATCTTTAACGAATTTCCAACTTTTATCCACTGATGTTACATTGCCATTTTTATCAGTAAGGTGAACTTTACCCATTGTGCTGGCACTATTTCCTATGATGAGAATGGCACGATTATCAATTTCACATTTAGTCCAACCATTCAGTGCAAAACCGTCGTCATCAGGATAGGCTGGATTCCCACCAACAAAATAAGAAAGTGCGCCTTCTCTGGTAGTGCGGAAAGTTTGTGGATTAACTGTTAGTGTGGGCTTAAATAAAACAACACCCATTTGGTAACCATAAGCAGAATCAATGACTTTTTCAGCAAGTTCTGATGCGGCTGCTTGACCTTGCATGGTGTGAGTTTTGCTGATATTTATTAGGGCATCACACCATGCTTTCTGTGCCGTTAATACCTGATCTTCGCTAATTGCTCGATCAACAACAACATCGGCTGAAACTGAGGATGTTGTGGCGATGAGAAATGCGGTGGCTAATGTAGTAGTAATTTTCATAAAAGTCCTTTCAACTATTATTTTGATTGATGATAGCACTAATTACTTTTAATTTTCAATCAAATCTAAAATGTGAAATTAATATTAACAAAAATAACGTGTATCAATTTAATTAAGAGACCAATATAGAAAAGAAGAAAGCTAATAAAGCTAGAGAAATAGCCGAAAAACGTTATATCTTTAGTAGTACAATTTAACGATAATATTTTTATTTGAATTCTTAAGTAAAATCTAATAACTCTACAGCAAAAAATAAGTTTGTTGTCCCTAAAAGTTTTGTTATAATCAAACTCATCTCTAATTAAATTCAGAATTAGTGACCAGTAAAGAGTTGCGGCTGCTTGTCCTGAAAAGAAAAAAATCAAGGTGAGTAAAATATTGACCCAAGTGCTGTTATATTTTCCTGTTAAACCAAGTGCTAAAGCGGTTAATGCGGTAGAAACAATTATTGTTACTGGTTCTGGTTGATATTTGCTGCTCATGACCAAACATTGAACGTTGAACATTGAACATTTTGGTTTCAAGCCTCTCCCTTTAGGGAGAAAGAAGTTTGGGAGAGATTTCAAGCCTACTTCCAAACGAATGATAAATGAAATGACCTTGAAAAAGTCAATATTTAGATCAATTTTTTAGTGAAGATGTTGATCTAAATATGACTCTTTTTTGACTAAAATTTATCACTAAACTTCTGGACTAAAATGCTCTTTTAGTTTGGCTTCTTCTTCATTGGATAAATTAGATTGAATGAGTTCAGCCTTGATGTCCCCAAGGGCTTCTTCTACTTTGTCCAGGGTTACATCACGGGTTAGCAAAAACAGGGCTGAGGTTCCTTCTGTGACCTTGTTTCTCACATCTTTGATAAAATCATCATTGATGCCATAGTCCTTCATAGAACCCCCTAAAGCTCCCATCCCTGCACCAACAGCGATACCGAAAATTGGGCAGAAAAAGATTAATCCAAAGAGTAAGCCCCAAAAAGCTCCGTCTAAAGCTCCTAAACCCACTAAATTGATTGCTTGTTTGGTTTTAGGTTTCTTTTTGCCCTCAGCCCAAGATACAGTTGCTGCATCTCTGATTTCAATGATATGTTCTTTTTGTAAGGGAGCTAACTTGCTTAATGCTTCTTGCGCCCCTTTTGGGGTATCGAACTTCCAAACTGTGAGTGCTGCCATATTTTTCTGTTTAATCAAATTTTTTAGACTTATTATAAATGCTTTTTTGATTTTAGGGGTTAAGAAAAAATATAGTTTAGATTATCTTTATATTTTACTGATCTAGTCTATGTCAACCAAGATCAATTATTATAAATAACTAAATTTAATAATTAATTACTAAAAAATATATGAATTTGAAAAACCTTTTTAGAAGAAATAAAAGAAAAAATAATCAAGAATTTCCTATTAAACCCGTATCCGATAACACCATCCTAAATATTATTACCTTTTATGCCATAACCTTTATTATCTTTGGTTTTGTGATGTCACCCCCAAAGGAAATTATTACTGGGTTGTTTCGTATTCTCACAGTGCGCGACACCTTAATTACTGATTATATCGGCATCGGGGGAATGGGAGCTACTTTCGTCAACGCTGGATTGTTGAATCTGATGGTTTGCGCCCTCTATCGTATCACTAAAGCTAAAATTTCTGGTACGGCGGTAGCTTGCTTATTTTTGTTGCTAGGGTTTGGTCTTTTTGGGAAGAATCTGGTCAATATTTGGTCTATTGTCGCAGGAGTCTATCTTTATGCTAGATTTCGCCAAGAAAAGTTTGCTAATTACATCAATGTTGCTTTTTTCGGTGGGGCTTTAGCTCCCATTTTTTCGGAAATTCTTTATAGCAGCACTCTTTCTCTACCCTTTAGAATACCATTGGCTGTGGGTACGTCCCTAATGCTTGGGTTGATTTTACCTCCCTTAGCAGCCCATCTTCCTAAAACCCATCTAGGTTTCAGTTTGTATAATATTGGGTTTACGGCCGGGTTAATGGGTAACTTAATTGTTGCGCTTTACAAAGCCTACGGTTTTGTTCCCGATCCGGTCATGATTTGGACTTCAGGTAACAATACTATTCTGGGGACATTTTTGTTAGTTTTGATTACGTCGATGATTTTGGGAGGTTTCTATATAGATAGACGTGCATGGGCTAAGTTACCGACTATTCTAAGCTCATCGGGTCAAGCTCCCACAGATTTTATTGCTTTGGTAGGATTGGGTCCAACCTTGGTAAATATGGGTTTATGCGGACTTATTGGTTTAATTTACATTCTATTGGTTAAAGCTGACCTCAATGGACCGACCATAGCTGGCGTATTCACTATTATAGGGTTTGGTGCTTTTGGTAAACACCCTAAAAATATTATTCCTATTATGATGGGTATTTTTCTGGGGACTCTGACGAGATCGGTCAATGCTAATGATGCACCTTTGATTTTAGCTGCTTTATTCGGCACAACTCTTGCTCCCATTGCAGGGAAGTTTGGCTGGTTTTTAGGGGTTTTAGCTGGTTTGATTCACTCATCAGCCGTTTTATCTGTGGGTATCCCCAAAGCTGGACTTAATCTTTATAATAACGGTTTTGTTGCTGGTATTGTAGCCACTGTTATGGTTCCAGTGATTAGGTCTTTTAGGAACAATTAAAAAATAAGATTGATTTCTGGGAATACAAATTTTTGTCAGTCTAACTATAGCAGTTTTCAATTGGGTGTATCAAAATCTCGGTTTAGTGAGGGTGGGGAGTGTGGGAGGGGTGGGAAGTGTGGGGAGTATTTTTCTTTGAATTTGTAATCTATGCAAATGAAAATTGCTATAAACATGTTTAGTAGGGGTTAACGGCCGTTAACCCCTACAATATAAACTTATGTTGTCTAAGTTGATGAAAATGATATAACTTAGTATTTCTCAAATTCTAGGTAAGTTTGTCCTGGGTGATTTGTTTAAAGTTATCAGAAAACTCTTCATAAGACAATTGTTGGTCGCTATTTTTGAAAACTGTTTGTAGCATTTGCTCAATTTCAGTTTCAGACAAACCTAAATCTAAATCGTTTAGACACAACCGTAATTCTTCGGCACTTACTGTTCCTGATTGGTCCATATCAAAGAAATCAAAATACTGCTTAATTGGACTCTCTTTTGTATCTGATAAAACCTTCTGTATTAAATTAATAAATACTTCAAAAGTTAAACCATATTTACTAATTTTTTCGTCTATTGTTGCCATTAATTTATCCATTTTTTCACCAGAGTAATACCGTCCTACTGCTCTCAGTAAAGCTTGTAGTTCATCCAAGGATAAAAGGTTATCTCCATTTTTATCAAATTTCTTAAATGCTTGTTCATAAAACACCATTTGCTCAGAACTAATTGTTACCATATTATTATCTTGAGAAAGGGTATTTTGTTGTTCAGAAATAGTATTTATTCCTTGAAGCATACTCAAAGTATAAGCAATAGTTTTCCAAAGTTCTTCAGTACCTAAATGGGTAAGAATTTCCTCTTCTTCTTCTGTAGTAATAGAATAAGTTTCTCGAATATTTTTAATACTCTCTCTTTCTTCTACCGATAGTTTCTCCAAGAGATCATTAAAAGCTTCAACAGACTTTTTCCCTACTGCTATATCAAACAAATCCAAAATAATTTTTTGATGGGGATGATTCTCTGATGATTTAATTAATGTATTTAATATCTCTTGATGATAACTTTCTTGTCTTAACCAATCTTCATGATTACTCTGTTTTTGGGGAGTAAATAAACTAGGATTTTCTACTTCAATTTCGGTTAAAATAAGTTCATGCTCTTTATCTGTAATATTAAGTTCTAATCGAGTATCTTTGAACATTTCATGACTATTAATAATATTGACATATCCTTCGGAAATAGATTCTTTAACCATTCCTTTATAAGCTTGTAAACGTTTTTCTTTGTCAAACCCTGGAAGAACTTTCGCTAAGACATAAATTTCATCTGCACTGAGGTCTTCTAAAGAACGATTTTCCAAAAATTGTGAAACATCAAGCTTTAATTTAATCAATTGTTTTTGCAGGCGACTTGCTAAACTTTCTCTTTCATAAATATGGGGATTTCTCTGCCAAGTTCTATGTAACCAAATACCACTACAAACTATAACTGAAATGGGTATAAAGGGATCAAGAAAATTAGGCAGAAAACTCATAAAATTATTCCCTGCAAAGAAAAAGATGATATTAAAGATCAAGCAAGTTGATATAGTAAACATCCTATGACGAACAATTTCATTATTAACTAATTGATGATTACGAAGTAAAAAAGCTTTGTAAGATTTTTCTATTTGTTTACCTAACTGATAACCTAGCCAACCAAAAAAACCAATAACAAAAGGAACAATAAATAGTTTAGGAATAGCAACTGATTGACCAAACAAATATAAACCAGGACTTAAAAGATTGGCTAGTTGATTATCTTCATGACTCCAACTTCCAGAAAAGTAGTATTCCCAGTTTCCTGCATAAAGAAAATAAACTAAAAAATAACCAATAGCTAAACCAAAATAACCATAATAAAGCCATTGTTGTTCTGGATTTGTAATATTTTCCCAATAGCTTCTTTCTGCATCAATATCAATACAAGGACTATTACAAGCAACACAAGCACTTTGCTCTTTTCCTTCTGAATTAACAGTACGACACATGGACTGAGTAATTAATTTTCGTTCCCCTTCATGAGCTTTACTATTTAATAATGCTCTGGGTTCACTATAAATTTTTTGCACTGGCCCCATGGGACAAAAATATTGACACCAAGATTTGCCCCCATATAAATAACCCGTTAAAACAGCCGCACAAATAATACAAACTAAAACAATTCCTAGTAAAAGTCTCTCAGAATTTAGAAATAAAATACGACTGGTAATTCCTAAATAAAATAAGCCCAATTGTACGTATAAATAATTACGACCTAGCCAAGAATCTCGTTTAACTTTAATTAACTCGTAGCGAGTTTTCCCCGTTTTTTCATTAACTCGTTTACGTTGTCTTTGTAATCCCAATGCGCGAGGAATTTGCGAAAGAAAAGAAAGAGGACAAATTCTCCGCCAAAATTCATGTCCTACCATAAATAAAATAACAATGGCTAAAGGAATTACAAAACCCCAAAATATTGATGTTCCCATGGCATAAGGGGTTTCTATTAAGCATTCTCCTTGAAACTCTACACAATCTAATTGGGTTATTTTATCAATTGTAAATCGACTCCACTCGATACCAGGTTGAGTGAGCAAAGGGGTGATGGGATCGTAGAATAATGATGCAATTAATAATAGCCAACTCAGGGTTGCTATCCAACGCAGGATATTTATTTGTCGTTCAGGAATGTTTGCAAACATAACTTCTTCTTATTCTTATAGATCGATGTTAAGGGTCGGATTTATTTTTTGTAGTATA
Source organism: Crocosphaera sp. (assembly GCF_030064895.1). Taxonomy (GTDB): domain Bacteria; phylum Cyanobacteriota; class Cyanobacteriia; order Cyanobacteriales; family Microcystaceae; genus Crocosphaera. The sequence goes on from NZ_JASJEB010000045.1 coordinate 52,348, forward strand.
ATAGCAGTTTTCAATTGGGTGCATCAAAATCTCGGTTTAGTGAGGGTGGGGTGGGAAGTGTGGGGAGTATTTTTCTTTGAGTTTGTAATCTATGCAAATGAAAATTGCTATAATACTAAGTTCACAATAACGTTATAGCACTACGCATTTTGATTAGGACGTTTTTGCTAATATTATTAATTATCAATTGCTAGAAGAAACGCCATTACAAATAGTCAAAGTTTCATCTTCTGGGCGTTGGTACTTAAGATAATTATGAGTCCAGCGACAACCTGCTTGAAGTACCTGATCAAAATCAACCACACGATCTAATTGCCATAAAATAACAGTGTGATCAGCACTGGCCGAAGCCAACATTTTACCATCACTACTAAACTCCACTGCATACACTTCCGCAGAATGGCCGTTGAGAGTAGTTAGTAACTTACCCTGGGTGTCCCAAAGTTTAACGCTTCCATCTCGACTAGCAGAAGCAATCACTTGACCATTGGGACTGAAAGCAACCCCTTGCACCTCACCACTGTGACCATGTAAAGTTTCTAATAACTCACCCTGAAGATTCCACAGTTTTAAGGTATGGTCCCGACTAGCAGAAACAATCATTTGACCATCGGGACTAATAGCCACACCCTCCACCGTATTTGTGTGTCCCTGACAGTTAGAATCATCGGTTTCACAGCCATCGAGAATCTCAAACCGTTGATAGATATCTTTCCATTGCCTTTCTCTGAGGTCAACAATATTATCCCTGGAGATAACTAAAATCTGACCATCTTTACTAAAAGTCACGTCAGAAACCTGTGTACCCTTTTCAATCACGAAGGTTTTCAATAATTTTCCTTCTCTACTCCAAACCTTTGCCGTTCTATCTTTACTGAGAGAGACTATTTTTTGCCCATCGGGACTAAAAGTGATTCCATGAACTTGATCTCTGTGTCCAGGACATCTATGAGTATAGGGATGTCTGCGACAACTATCGAGGGTTTTGAACAATTTAAAGTCATGGTCATTTTCTGTTTGGTCGTCTTTTTTCCAGAGTTGAACCGTATTATCCCAACTTGCAGAGGCAATCATTTGGCCATCAGGACTAAATGTCACTTGCTCAACTTCTCTTTGATGGCCTATAAGAGTATTAAGCAAAATACCTTGAGTATTCCATAGTTTAATGGTTCCATCTCGACTAGCAGAGGCAATCATTTTATCGTCAGGACTGAAAGCAACGTCATAAACCCGACTGTTATGACCATAAAAGGTAGTCAGTAAGGGGTGATTAAGTTTCCAAAGTTTAATGGTTGCATCCCTACTAGCAGAAGCAATAATTTTACCGTCAGGACTAAAGGCAAGGTTATGAATCTCACCATGATGGCCATACAAGTTGGTCAACCAGGTCCCGTCTAACCGCCATAGTTTCAGGACATGATCTCGACTACCAGAAGCAATCTTATGGCCATCAGGACTAAACACCACTGTTTCCACTTCGTCGAGATGTCCTCTAAATGTTCTCATTAAAGTACCGTCGGACTTCCAAAGTTTAACTGTCTTGTCTTGGCTGGCCGAAGCGATAAATTTACCATCAGGACTGAATACTACTGCATTAATATCGTCTTGATGTCCCGGACAATTATCATTATTAACCTCACAACCTTCGATGGTTTTTAGGAGTTGGTACTTACCTCGATCATCTTTTTGCCAGATTTTGATAGTTTGATCCTCACTTCCGGAGACCAGGATCATACCGTTATGATTAAAGGCGATGCCATTAACCTCATCGGAATGCCCTAAACAGTTATCATTATCGACTTTGCAGCCACTAATAGTTTGTGAGATTTGAAAGCTTCCCTGGTTATCATTTTGCCAAAGTTTGATACTATGGTCTGCACTGGATGAGGCTATGATTTGATTATCGGGACTGATGACAATGTCTTTGACCCCAGCAAAATGGCCGGGACAATTATTGTTATCGTTTTGAATTTTGCAACCTTCAATGGTTTGTAAGAGATGGTAATTATTTTCTTGATGTTTTCGCCATATTTTAATACTTTTGTCTTCACTGGCCGAAACTAGAAACTGGCCATCAGAACTAAAGGTAACTTTAGTAACCACACCCTGATGGGTTGTTTTGCTATCTGGTTGACCCAAAGTTGTCAGCAAGCGACCATTTCTTGCCCACAGTTTAACGGTATTATCTGAACTTGCTGAGGCAATGAGATCACTGTTGGGACTGAAAGCAACGCCGTTAACGGCCCCTTGATGGTCTAATAAACGGTTATATTCTTTGACCTGGTAAACAGCTTGTCTGAGTGCGTGTTGCAGTTGACGTTTCAAGTCTGGACTACTGTAGCCTAACTGTTTGAATTTTTGCCAAGCTTTAAGGGCTTTTACCAGTGCATCTAGTTTATTATTGGAGGCAAACAGGGCCAGGGATGATTCATGAATGGCTTCTAGTTCGTTAATGGCAGCTTGACGAGACTGACGAATGGCATTATGTCCAGCGACGGCTGCAACGGCAAGTAAAATACTTACCACCCCTAGTAAAAAGCTTTGTCGTCTGAAACTTTTTTTCTCCTGCTGGAGTTTGGCTTCTGCTGCTTGAGTACGTTCTTTTTGTAAGCGCAATATCTCTGCTTGTCGTTCTTTCTCAGCAGTAATTTCTGCATCAAGGGCTTTTTGACTGGCTTCAATAAATTCTTGTTGTAAAACTGTGGCAGGAGGTTGTTTATTGTTTTCTTCGCCTTTTTTTAACCAGTTTTTGGCGATCGCTAATTCGTCAACCCGTAATAATCGATCTGGATTTTGGTTAGTTTGTTGCCATTCTCTGGCCCTTTGTAAACATTTAGTATGGAGATGAACATATTCTCTATCGCTATGAATGGTGCGAACAACTTCCGGAAAATTAGCGTTAAAGTCTCCCCCATATTTTTGAAAATCAATCCACTGTATTTTGGCTAAAATAGGGTTTAAATTTTGAGAGGATACGGGTTGATAAAGAATGGTTATAATGCGTTTATTTAAGCTGTGGGCGTATTCTACTTCATCATCACAGTAAGGGGAATTAATAGAGTCAGGGGAAATAATAAAGATAAAGTTGTCTGAGTTTTCAATCCCTTCGTAAATTTCTTGTTGAAAATCAAAACCTGGGGGGATACTTTCTTGATCAAACCAGGTTGTTTTTCCCAATTTTTGTAATGATTCATTTAATTGACGCGCAAAGTCAGAGTTATTTCTAGAATAGGAAATAAATACTTCTAAGGATGATTCGTTTGGGTTTTGACGACTGGCTTTAATAAACTCAATTTGTAGAGGTAAGGGAGCATATTGTTTTTTGTTTAGGGCAATTTTTAGCCAATGTTCATAATATTGAAGATTATGACCTCGTAGTAAAAGACTGGGATTATAATTTTGTCTTTGCCATTTTAAGGCTTTGACTAATAGGGTTTTATGTTGCTGGCAATAAGTTGCATCATCTTTGATTATTTTTAGTAATTTATCTCTACCCAGACTATATTTTTCTGCATTTTTATAGTCTGTTAAATCAATATATTGTAGGTTGCTAATCTCAGGTGGAAGATTTCTAATATCGATATTTTCAACTAAAATAGGGATGATTCTTTTGTTAAGTTTAAGTGCATAATCTATTTCTTGCTGACAATATTTTGATTGTAGAGATTGTGAAGAAATTAAGTAAATAATATTATCTGCTTCCTCGATACCTTTATTGATTTCATCTTGGAAGGTTGTTCCTGTCTCAATATCAAGTTTAGCTAACCATATAGTTAAACATTCTCTCCGCAGAGTTCTATTAATTTTATCGGTAATTTCTTCATCTTTTTCTCCATGAGCAATAAAAACATCACTCATTAAATTATTACCATTTTGGATACTTTCTGTAATAAATTCACACTGTAAATCTGTGGGAACACAAGGAGGTTGTTCTTCTATAAATCTCTTTTTCAACCACCGTTCTGCTTGGCGACTTTGTTGTTCAATTAATAAATAATTACTCCGTCTCTGATTATTTTCCCACTCTAAAGACTGAACTAAATATCGAGTATGTTGTTCTACATAATCTCTATTTTTTTCTATGGTTTTAACTAAATCTTTCAATGAATTTTCAAAATTATAGATATCTTCTTGAAAATAAACCCAATTAATTTTACTAATTTCTGGGTGCATATTATCATAGCTTGAATGTAATCCTCGCTGTTGATCTTCTTGCCATTGAATTTCTGTTTTACTAGGATTCCTTTCTTGCCAAGTTTCCCAAGAAATTGTTTCAACATGAAGCAAAGGAATTATCCGCTTATTATATTTTAATGCCCATTTAATTTCCTTTAAACAATAAGGAGAATTAACGGAATGAGGGGAAATAATAAACACAAAATTATCAGACTTTTCAATTCCCTCATTAATTTGTTCCTGAAAATCAACCGCCAAAGGAATATCATTTTGATCAAACCAAGCCAGAATATTTTCTGCTTTTAAACTCTCATAAAGCTTGATGGCAAAGTCCTTACTATCTGCTCTACCATAAGAAATAAAAATATCAAAATTTTTCTGTTGATTCATTGAACAATTATCATAACTAAGTTAAACAATTTCTTTAATTATAACAAATACAATTTTATAACTTATAGATTCTTAATTAAAATATTAAATAAGTAGATACATAAGATAAATATACAATTATTTTGATTGAATTTTATCAACAATTAAATATATTTTATTAACACTATGTCCTGTATTAACAATTGTTTTTTTCTGAGAAGTAAATATTATTATGTACCTATAAATATATTCTCATAGGAATTTAACAATGTGTTTTATCCTCCCCCTAATTCTTTTATAACCGAAATATTGATATATCGAATTGTTTAAATGTTATCCATTGATACGGAATAGTCGAAACCTAGCTTGTACTATAGATTTAAGGGAACTTAGAAAAAATTTTTTCGTCTGGAATGCTTAGTTTAAAATTTTATGTTACAATTTGTAACGAACAAGGAACCAAGAGTAAAGCAGTGAGGAAACTAGAGCTATAGACGAAAAAACACTCATTATACCGATCCGATGTTATTTTATTAAATTTTTGGGGGTGAACCCATGCAAAGCTCATTAACAATTTTAAAGTATTTTTTAGTTATTTTAGACTTTATAGAATTTTTAGCTACACCCTT
>NZ_JASJEB010000046.1 GCF_030064895.1 Crocosphaera sp.
AAATAGCCAATTATGAGCAATTTAAAAGCTAAATAATCTTATTTTTCAACTTTTTTCTCCCCTCCTGCCTCCTGCCCCCTGCCTTCTGCCTCTACTTATTAAGTATTCTTGTTCTAATGCAAGATGTGAGTCTCCCCATCTTCCCCTCTCCCCGTCAAACTCCAAGAATAAGTTTTTGGCAAAAATGGGATGCTCCCCAGGGTTTTCACTTAATTGAACTAATAACTTACTGTTTAAAATAGTTATTATTGACTATTTACTTTTGTTGAACTATTGGGAACATTGATAGTAGTCCATATAGTAGCAAAAATGCTCTCTAGTTCATGAATACAATATTAGTCGTAGATGATATAAAGGCTGAATTAGACCTTCTCAGTCAATATTTAATTAAAGCAGGTTATAAAGTCGTTACTGCAAACGATGGTAAAGAAGCTTTAGAAAAAGTTATTGACAACAAACCTGATGCTATTTTAACAGATTGGATCATGCCTAATATGGGTGGTTTGGATCTCTGTCGTCAACTGAAGAAAAAAGCCGAAACCGCAGATATTCCTGTGGTTGCTTGTACTGCAAAAGATCGTGATCTGGACAAGATGTGGGCAAGCAAACAAGGGGTTAAAGGGTACGTTGTTAAACCCTGTAGCGAAGAAGAAGTTGTTACTGCTCTGCAAACCGCTATGGCCTAAACAAATGTCTGTTTTCAGGAGTTAGATTTAGGAACCATTAAAAAAGAAGCTTTCCTAACTCCTAACTCCTAACTCCTAACTTCTAACTCCTAACTTCTAACTCATATTAATATCATGTCAACCACTGAAATAAGTTCCCTTTCTAGACTACAAGAACTCCTTCCCCAACTTTTTGAAACTCCGCAAATACAAGGACAATCTTATTTAAGTTGTCAACTAACTTCTCAAATAAATGGGTTAGTTCCTATGGAGTTTGTTCAAGAATCTTTATTAGTAGCTGGAGAACAAATAACGATTCTTCCTAGTATGTCATCCTTTGTAATGGGTTTAATGACTTCACGTGATAGCGTTTTTTTTGTAATTGATCTGCCGCATTTATTGGGTTTGTCGTCTCCTTTTTCTTTACTACAAACCTATCAAATGATTGTAATTCGTGCTTCATCTTTGATGTCCCAAACAACTAATAAGGAATTATTATTAGGGTTAGCTGTTCCTCGTATTCAAGGGGTAATCAGGGTTATTTCTGACAAGAGAGAAGCTGAGCAAAAAGATTTGCCAGAAAGTCTTTTGCCTTTTATTCAAGAAACCCGAAAAGAAGGAGAGAATGCTTTACATATTCTCAATTTAATTAACATCATTAAAAAAGTTGAAAAAAATTAATTGATCTATACTTAAAATGATTTAAAAAATTATTAATAGGTAGGCCATTTTTTGAATCAAAATTTATTTTATTTACCCTAATTTTTAAAAATAAAAACTTCATGAAAACCCACGAAAAATCAAGAGATTTAGTGTCAGACAATCAACCTGAACCACAAGATAATTCTACTCAAGAAACAAAGGAAATTTTTGCTTCACCTCAAGAGGAAAAGAAAAAAAATAGCCACCGAGCAAGTACCCTTCGGAGTCGCTTATTAACAACTATTGTACCCACGGTATTAGTTCCCTTATCGGTGGCTAGTACCATAGGGATTAATGTTATTAATAGTGATAAAAAAGCTGAAATCTTGAGCGAGGTAGAAAGAAAGGTTATTGTCACCAGCGTTTTAACTCGGAATTTTCTGAATGATGCGTTAAATATTAAGGAATTATTGGTAGCAAGTCCTTTTATTTACCAAAACTTACAAGCAGGAAATGAACAAGTAGAACAGCTAGGATTATTAGACAAATCCATCGAAGAAGTAGAAGCAGAATTTGCTGAAACAAAATTGTTGAATCCTAACCCTGATCTAAATAATTATCTACAAATTATTGCTCAAAAAAATGGACTTTCTGAAATTATTTTGACAGAACGAAACGGGTTTAATGTTGCCTATAATATGCCTACTTCTGACTTTGTACAAAGTGATGAAGACTGGTGGCAAATAGGTGTAAAACAAGGGGCAAAGATAGTCAGATCAGGGTTTGACGAATCAACTCAGGCCAACATTTTAGAACTGGTTAACTCCGTTCAAGATATGCAAACAGGAGAATTATTGGGTATTACGAAAATTGGGGTTTCAATGGAAAAATTCAATGAAAATCTTAACATCAGCATTGGAAATAACGTTTTAAACTCCCAAAGTCTCCAAATTATTAATGGAGAAGATGGTAGTATCTTAGTAAATTTTTCGGCAGAAGGGACAAATAATCAACAAGAAATCGTTGGTGGGGCAACAGTTGGCCAAGTTGTTAAAAAATTATTAGAAACCCTCAATAGAAATGATAATCCCACTAAAGAAACTATGGCCCCGTTTTTAGCTGCCTTAAAGGAGAAAGCTGGTATTACTCATGTTATGTTTGAAGCCCAACACACAGACGAAAAAACAACAAATTTAGTAGGGAAAACAAACCTCCTGTGTTTCGAGTTTGGGGGAAGACATTTCCTCTTAAAAAGAATTCCCAACACTAAGTTTGTGGTGGTGTCTTCCGTTACCAAAGCAGAAATTGCCGCACAAGGACGGAAACTAGCCAGTATTTTCGCTGTAACTGCCTTAATTTTAGGAACTGTTGCCACTGGGATTATCATTCTTTTATCCCAGAAATTGTCCGAACCCTTAGCTAACTTAGTAACTAAAGCGCAACAGGTAGCAGCCGGAGACTTAGACGTTAAAGCGCCCTTAGAAGGGACTCAAGAAACTCGCATTTTAGGGGAAAACTTTAATAACCTCATAACCAAAGTTAAAGGACTTGTACTCGAACAAATAACTGTTGCGCAACAGAAACAACAGGAAAAAGAACAACTGGAACTAGGAATTTATCAACTACTAGAAGAAATACAAGACTCAGTGGATGGGGATCTCACCGTTCGCGCTAGTTTAACCTCCATAGAAATGAGTACCATTGCTGACTTATTCAACGCCGTTATTGACAGTCTGCAAGATATTGCCATTCAGGTGAAAAACTCTAGTGCTAGGGTAAGTAACGCATTAGAAGAAGATAAACAGTCTATTCAAGCTTTAGCCCAACAAACTATCCAAGAAGCCAAAGCAACGGAGAAAACCTTGGGATCGGTAGAAGAGATGTCAGAATCTATCCAAGGAGTTGCCAAAATTGCCAACCACGTATCAACCCTCGCCGATGATACCTACGGGGTAACACAAGAAGGGGCCAAAGCAATGGATGACACGGTGAATAGTATTGTCAGCTTAAAGACAACTATTGCCGAAACCACCGAAAAAATGCAGCAATTAGAAAAATCCTCCCAAAAGATTTCTCAGGTTGTCTCCTTAATCGAAGAAATGACCTTAAAAACCAACCTCTTAGCCATTAATGCCGGACGTTCAGGGGAACAGGGAGAAGGATTTGCTATTTTTGGAGAACAACTAGCCCTATTAGCCGAACAATCTGCCATCGCAACTAGAGAAATTGCCAATATTGTGGCCAATATTCAAAGAGAAACCCAAGAAGTAGCTTATAACATGACCTTGGGAACCAATCAGGTGAACGATACCACCCAATTAGTAGAAGCCACCAAAGGGCAACTAGAACAGGTTTTAGACCGTTCTCGGAGCATCAACGACCTGATGAAATCTATTTCCGAGGCGACCATTTCCCAGACAGACACCTCCCAAACCGTTACCCAGTTAATGGCAGAAATTGCCCAATATTCCAAACAAAGGTTAGCTGCTTCCGAAACCGTCGCCCATTCTATGGAACAAACCGCCCAGGTTGCCCAAGAATTAGAGGCCGCCGTTGAACAATTCAAAGTTGAAAAGTAATTAAACATCAATCATGTAGGGGTCAACGGTCCTTGACCAAACATTGAACATTGAACATTGAACATTGAACATTGAACATTGAACATTGAACATTGAACATTGAACATTGAACATTGAACATTGAACATCTTTCATTTTGGTTTCAAGCCTACTTCCAAACGAATGATAAATGATAAATGAAATGACCCCCATAACCTAAACTTTAACGCCGATCTCGTCTAAAACAACACTTATTAAATAAGACTGAACCAAAAATGACTCAATCATCTATAAAAACTACCCCAGAAGCCATTATTAGTCAGCCATCCCCCAATTCAAAAGCTGAAACCCTTTCTGGGTGGCAGCGATCGATGAAGATTCCCTTTATGCAAAGGTTACAGTTTCGTGTTCCTTTATTCGTGTTGCTTGGTGTCATACCCCCGATGTTAATCGGCATTAACTATGCCAGTTCTCGCGCTAGTAAAATTATTGAAACCAATGCACAAGAAATCCTGGCTAACCAAACCCAAGCATTGACAGAAAACGTTGCTCGCTGGAAAACCATGAACGTTTTAGCATTGCAAAATTTGAGTCGATTACCCAGTATGGTTAGTTTAGAGGCTAAACAGCAGAAACCACTCCTAGAAGAATTTGTCAAATCTTATGATCATCTTTATTTGGCAAGTACCATAGGGCTTGACGGGATGAATATTGCTCGTAATGATAATAAACCTCTTAAAGACTATAGCTCACGGAATTATTTTAAGGGAGCCAAAGCCGGCAATGATATTACTTGGCAATCTCTGATCAGTAAAACGAATCAACAACCAGCCACTTGTTTCTCTACACCCATTCGTCAACAAGAAGTAGTCGCAGGGGTTCTTCAAGCCTGTAGTAATCTAGACACAATTGCTCAACAAGTGGGTGCGGTCAAAATTGGCGAGACTGGTTACGCAATGGTTGTGGATGAAGCCGGTCAATTGGTGGCTCATCCTAACTCAACCTTAGTCACAGGGGATAAGCTAACTGATTTTAGGGATTATCCTCCCGTTAAAGCCTTATTAGGGGGACGAAAGGGGCATCTTGACTTTACCGATGGACAAGGCATTTCATGGATTGCTTATAGTGCCTCTTTGGAAAATGGTTGGGGAGTTTTTGTAGTGCAACAACAAGGAGAAGCCTTTTTACAAAAACGACAATTTGAACAAATTGTTTGGACCATAGCCTTGACCGTTGTGGGTTTAGTGGGATTGATTGTTTTTGTGGTAACTAATCGCATGGTAAAACCGATCATTCGACTCACTAAAGCCTCTGGTGCTTTAAGTTCTGGGCTGCTCAACCAAAAGATAAACATCAACCGTAATGATGAAATTGGTGTTTTAGCCGATTCTTTTAATACTATGGCACAACAGTTACAAGTATCTATTGCCAGTCTAGAACAAGAAGCGGATCAAAAACGACAACAGAAAGAAAAACTAGAAAATGAAATTGCTCAACTATTGGGAGATGTTGGGGGTGCAATGGATGGGGATCTCACTGTTCGCGCTAACCTAACCTCCATGGAAATGAGTACGGTAGCTGATTTATTTAACGCTATTATCCATAACCTCAAAGACATTGCTATGGAGGTAAAAACCTCCACAACTCACGTAAGTTCATCTTTAGGAGACAATAAACAATCTATTCAAGGGTTAGCCCAACAGGCCATCGAAGAAGCCGAAGCTACCCGCCAAACCTTGGGATCTGTAGAAGCAATGTCCCAGTCCATCGAAGCAGTTGCCAACAACGCTAATGAAGCAGCAACCCTAGTAGATGACACCTACACCGTCACCCAAGAAGGGTCAAAAGCCATGGATAAAACCGTAGATAGTATTTTCCAGTTACGGACAACTGTAGGGGAAACGGGGAAGAAAATGAAGCGGTTAGGGGAGTCCTCACAAAAGATTTCGCAAGTAGTGTCCTTAATCGAAGAAATTGCCCTGAAAACCAATTTATTAGCCATTAACGCCAGTGTAGAAGCCCGTCGTGCTGGTAAACAAGGAGAAGGTTTCATGATTGTAGCGGAGCAAGTAGGGGCCCTAGCAGAACAGTCAGCCGCCGCTACCAAAGAGATTACCCAGATCGTGGAAGCTATTCAAGGAGAAACCCAGGAAGTTACCCAGGCCATGGAATTAGGAACGTCTCAGGTGGTGGATAGTACCCGACTGGTCGAAGCCACCAAAAAAAGGTTAGAGACGGTTCTAGCGCGGTCTCAGACCATTAATGAGCTAATGCACTCTATTTCCCAAGCAACAGTTTCCCAAACAGAAACCTCTCGCGTTGTTACGGAACTGATGCAGCAAATAGCCCAACAATCCCAACAACGTTCTACAGCGTCCCAAACCGTGGCCCAGTCCATGGAAGAAACAGCCCAAGTTGCCCAAAAATTAGAAGCAACCGTAGAACAATTCAAAATTAGTTAATAAATACTCAACTGATAACTGATGACCAAACATCTTTCATCTTTCATTTTGGTTTCAAGCCTACTTCCAAACGAATGATAAATGATAAATGTTAAATGATAAATGAAATAACTGATAAACATCATGGATCAAGAACAACAAGTCCGCCTTAATTTTCTCGACGAAGCCCACGACTGTTATGATGGCATTGAAACAGCGTTATTAGAGTTAAAAAGCTCTGATGACATTACCCAACAATTGGATCTAGCACTGCGATCGGCTCACTCTGTTAAAGGGGGGGCTGGTATGATGGGCTTTAATGCCTTAAGTAAAGTAGCTCATCATCTCGAAGACTTCTTTAAAATTTTACGGGTTCGTCACGCTTCCACTCCCATCGCAACCAAAGTCGAAACCTTACTTTTACAAGGGGTTGATTGTCTGCGTCAGGTGAACGAATTACATCGTCAAGGGGCAGACATTGATAACGAGTGGTTAGAGCAAAACGTTAACCCCATTTTTGAACAGTTACGGAATTATTTAGGGGATCTCCAAGAAGAGGACGAAAATACTTTATTTTCTCAAAATGCAGACAATGATGAACCTGTTTGGTTGATGTTTGAGGAAGGAGTAGAAACCGTCCTCGATCAATTTGAGCAAAGCTATGTTTTCCTATCCCCCACTGAGTTAAAAGAAACCCTGGTCTTAACAGCAGAACAACTATTGGCCTTTGGTCAAATGGCAGAACTTGACCCTTTTATTCAACTCTGTCAGTCGGTTCAACATCAAGTTACTATTGTCCCAAACGAACAGTTATCTGCTTTAACTCAACAAGCGTTAAGTCTATGGAGACGTTCCCACGCTTTAGTTGTACGCGGTAGTTTCGAGAAACTTCCCTCTCATTTAGAAGGGTTTGTTCATGAAGTCACAACTCAGAACTCAGAACTCAGAAGTTATTCTTGTGATGGTGACACGGTTGAAAACTCTAGTGCTAGGGTTTTACATTCAGAAGACAGCACCGAAGAACTCTTATTTTTAGCTGAAAATGACACGGTTGAAAACTCTAGTGCTAGGGTTTTACATTCAGAAGACAGCACCGAAGAACTCTTATTTTTAGCTGAGGATGACACGGTTGAAAACTCTAGTGCTAGGGTTTTACAGTCAGAGGAAAACTTATCTTTCACTGAAGATGAGAGCTTAAATTTATTTACTGAAACGGAATTAACCGATTTTAGTCAGCTTCAAAACGAAATAGAACAAGCATTAGACTTATCCTCGGAGACTATCTTAAATAGTTCAGACTTAGCAGAGTTGCAGAATGCTTTTACTCTGGATACACCCTCTGTAGAAACAAAACAAGAGGAAACAGCTAAGAGGAAAAATGACCTAGAGTTTAGTCGTCAAAATATTCCCAATAATCTCAACCCTCAAACCACAGGGAAAACCGTTCGGGTTCCGGTGGAGCAACTTTATCAAATTAATAGTCTATTCGGAAAATTAGTTCTAGAGCGCAATAGTATTAACCTCCGTTTAGAACAACTGACCAACTTTGTCGCACTAATGCGTCAAAGGATCACTCAATTAGAAACATCCAATAACCACTTAAAAACTTGGTACGATAAAGCTTCCCTAGAAGGAATGGTTTTGAAAACTCAGGAGTTGAGCGACAGTTATCAGTTATCAGTGACGGGTGAACAGTTGAATGGTGCATCATTGTTGACTGTAGAGAACGATGTTAGAAAGTTCGATCGCCTGGAAATGGATCGTTATAGTGATCTCCATTTAATCTCTCAAGAACAAATAGAAACCATTGTCCAACTGGAAGAAGTCACCTCAGATATGGACTTAGGGTTACAAAAAATGACCCAAGTAGTTCAAGACTTCAACCAAACCACGCGATCGCTACAAAAGAATGTCACCACCACCCAGATGCAACCCTTTGCGGACTTGGTTAAACCGTTTCCTCGTTTGGTAAGGGATCTTAATTTACAGTGGGGTAAACAAGTTAATCTGAAAATTGAAGGGGAAAGCACACTCATCGATCGCACCATGGTCGAAACCCTTAATGCTCCTTTAATGCACTTGATCCGTAATGCGTTTGCTCATGCGATCGAAGATCCTCCCACTCGCATCAAAGCAGGTAAACCCCCGGAAGCAACCATAACCCTACAAGCGGTTAACCGAGGTACAGAAACTCTGATCACCGTTAAAGACGATGGTAAGGGTATTGAAACCCATAAAATTTGTCAACAGTTGCGAAAAATGGGGGTTAGCGACTCAGAAATTGCAAAAATGTCCGCTCAAGAAATAATTGACTACATTTTTAAACCTGGGTTGACTACCAGCGAAGAAGTCACCGAACTTGCTGGTCGTGGGGTAGGAATGGATGTTGTTAAAACCAGTCTGGAAGAGATTCGTGGGGATATTAGGGTTAACAGCGAAGTAGGAAAAGGGACCACCTTTATCCTCAAAGTTCCCTTTACCCTCTCCATTTTACGGGTGATGTTAGTCGAAAGTTCTGGCCTCATTTTTGCTGTCCCTGCTAACAGTGTACGAGAGGTCTTACCCTTACAAGTTGAAGGAGTGAACGACTTAACAGAAATTACCTGGCAAGAGGAAACGATCCCCTTGCTACATCCCGAAAAAAGTCTGCAGTTCAACCGACCCCATAAACCCTTTGAAATGTCGGGTTATCCCGTCATCAATAAACCCACTGCTTTGATTGTTGGGAATGAAAATAGTTGGGGTGCCATTCATATCGATCACGTTTGGAGTGAACAAGAAGTTACCATTCGACCCATTGAAAGTCCTTTACCCTTACCTATGGGTATCATCAGTTCCATGATGTTAGGGGATGGTCGAGTGGTTCCTTTGGTCGATCCGGTGCAACTTCTAGAAGACTGTTTAGACAAGGGATCTCAACCTATCACCCCATCTTCTCAACCCGCAACCGAAAATACTGCAAAAACGATTCTAGTAGTAGATGACTCTATTAATGTCCGTCGTTATCTCACTTTAACCCTAGAAAAAGTTGGCTATCAAGTTGAACAAGCAAAAGATGGACAAGATGCAGTAGATAAACTGGTTTCAGGACTTGTGGTAGATGGAGTTATTTGTGACATCGAAATGCCACGACTGGACGGTTATGGGGTACTCGAAGAACTGAAAACTAAACCAGAGTTTCATTCTTTACCCATTGCTATGTTGACTTCTCGTAGTAACGAGAAACATCGTAAGTTAGCCATGAACTTAGGTGCTGCTGCTTACTTTTCTAAACCTTACAACCCACAAGAATTACTGCAAACCCTGCACAGTATTTTGTAAAAAAATACGATCCCCCATTTTCTCTTGAGACTAGGAGTTTGGGGAGTGGGGGGAGACGGGGAGACTGGGAGTGTGGGGAGTGTGGGGAGACGGGGAGACGGGGAGACTGGGAGTGTGGGGAGATATATTGACTCCTAACTCTGAACTCCGAACTCCGAACTCCGAACTCCGAACTCCTAACTCCTAACTCCTAACTCCTAACTCCTAATTTCTGACTTAACAAACACAATTTTCCAAATTCTAAATTATCTATCATGAACAACATTTTTCAACCCATTGAACTCTTAGAAAATGCTGCCGCTAAATGCAAAAGCGGTCATCTACAAATAACCGCTAACCAAGTAACCTGGGACTTATACTTTATCAATGGAATGCTACAGGATGCAACCCATTCCTTACAGTCCCTCGCTACAATAGAACATTATTTACTCCGAAATAATCAAGAGGCCGTTGCTAAAATTGTGGCCAATGTAGCCAAAAATGTTCCCTCAAGACAGCCCTTACTCCCTAGTGTTTTAAAGCAGTTAACAGAAAAAAATCATTTAACTACTGATGAGGTATTGAGCTTAAAAACAGACCTCATCAAAGATGCTTTAGAATCTTATTTATGGTTAAGAGAAGCAGAATATCATTGGTCTGATGAGCAACCTCAATCTTCTCATCAGATAACCATCAAAGGAGATAATCTTTTCATTATTTCTAATTTATTGGACAATCTAATCATCAGAATGCAAAACTGGCAAAAATTCTCTGCTGCGATCACTTCTCCCTATCAGCGTCTTTTCTGTGCTAACCCTAATTTAATACAGCAAAAAGTTCCTTCTGGAAATCTTAATCCCACTGCCTTAGAACAATTAGTTAAGTTCATGCAAGGAAAAACACTGCGTCAAATTAGTCTTTTTGTAAAGCAAGATGAATTAAAAGTTGCTCAATTATTATTCCCCTATCTTCAGAGCAATATTCTACAATTACAACCACCCCAAACCACTCTAGATAAACTACCTTCTATTCCTCCCTTAACCCCAAAAAATACACCTAGTAAAACCCAAAATAGTTCACAACCACTTAATAATTATAAACCCACTCAAAGCAAACAACAGAAAACTTATAAAATTGTTTGTATCGATGATAGTCCCACTATTTTAAACATGATTAAAGCCTATTTAGAAGAGGCTCAACACGAAGTTATTACCATAGATAATCCCACACAATCTCTTCCTTATTTGTTTAAATATAAGCCAGATTTAATCTTAATTGATTTTTCGATGCCAGGTATTAATGGGAATAAACTGTGTCGCATTATTAAAACAAGTCCTTTATTTAAGAATACTCCCCTGATTATGATCAGTGGTAACGAGAAAATGTTGACCCCTGAAAATATTAAAGAAGCAGCAGCAACTGATTATTTAGCCAAACCTTTTAGGAAACATGAATTACAGACTATTGTTAATAAGTATTTGCACAGCAATACGAATATCAGTAAACCACTAATCACAACAAAAATTGACACTATTTCTTCTCCAAAGACCGTAGAAAAAACCGAAATGAAACAGCTAACCAGAAGAAAAAGTGACACTATTTCTTCTAGAAAATATGTAGAACAACAAGAATTTAAACTATCTGATAATTTAGAAAGAAAACCAATACAAATTACGCCAACTGAACGCGATATTGATCCCATTACTCGCTTAGCAAACCGTCAATGTGTTGAGAAATATTTATCTGTCATTGCTAAAAATCATGAAAATAGACAATCTTCTTTTAGTTTAATGTTTATCAAGGTTAATAATTTAACGGATATTAAAGACACTTTAGGAAACAGTGAAGGGGACAATATTCTACGAAATATCGCAAAACAAATACAATCTTTAGTGAGAGAAAATGATGTTACTTCCCGTTGGAGTAATGATGAATTTGTGATTATTTTCAATAATGTTTCTCACCCCAAAATACTGGAAAAAATTAGTCAAAGAATTCTTAATAATATTGAAAAATTATCTATTTTATCGGAGCATAAACTGAGTTTAAAATTGAGTCATAGTGTCAAGATTAATTCTTTAGTTGGAGTTATATGAATTCAGTAATTATCGGGTTTCTTAGACTTAGACTTATTAGCTACACCCTACCTTCCTGTAGAGACATTTCATTCAACGTCTCTACAAAAAACTATGTACTTCACGAGTATGAGAAGTTTTATTATCATTAAAAATTAATAATTAAAATTCCGCTTTTGGGAAGGGTTAGGAGTTGGTTTTCTGCCTCCTGCTATACTAGAATTTTTGCTAAAGATGTTCATATTATTCTCATTCTCACAAAAAAGATTAGAGCAGTAAAACTCAACAAGCTTAAAATAATTCCTAAGATAAAAGCCTGAGTTTTTTGATATCGTAATTCTATACCATAAGAACCTGGCTCTAATTCCAATTCTATTGTTCCATCATTAGACATATTAATAGGGGAAGACTTCCCATTGATGTATAAATTCCAAGCTGGATAAGAATAGATTCGGACTCGAATTTTTGAAAATTTTTCTGCTGTTACAGAGAATATACGATGATAGCTTTTCCACTGCTGTATTTCAATTTCGGATTGACCACTAATAACAGAAATTTTGGGTTGACCAATAACAGGTACAGGAGGAGATGAGGTATCATTTTTAAGAAGAGGGCGGTATTCTCGAACATCCCTCAATTTATCTGTGTACGGGTCATCAATAATAGTTTTAATATGCTGAAGATGTTCGATATTACCTCGTCCTGGGTTACGAATCGTAATATATTTACGTGAAAGTTTATAAGAATATCTAAAATTCATTAGCAGAATTCCCACAATTACTATGGATAATAAAAATCTATAACCTAGGGGAAGTTTTAGGAGCATATTAACAAAAATTCCTAATAAAACTGCTCCAATAAATGATAAAACTTGTAAGAATCTCCAAGGAAATTGAAGCATTTGTAAAGTTGGACTCGCTTCCCAAATAAATCTGGAAAAAGAACTTATTAAAAAAGTTATACTGAAGGCAATAACTATCCAATACCAAATTTCTTGAGGCTGGAAAAAGCGAGAACGTTCAGCAATAAAAGCAAGAATTATTAAAACAATGATTACGGATAATTGATGAAAAACAACAGGAGAAATCGGATTGTTGTTGGTTATACCTAAGAGTTCTTGGATACCCAATAAATTTCCAGAAAAACCTCCATGAAGTTCTTTCATTGTCTCGATATTAACAAAACGTTTTTCGAGAATAGCTGGTAATAAATAAAAAGATGCGATTCCCAATCCCATAACCGCAGATAAAATTGTTTTTAGTACAATTTTACAAGGTTTATTAAATAGAAAAAATAATACAGAGGGGAACCAAATAACTGCACAAATTAGCAAGCTTGGGGTATGTGTTAAAGCAATTATTGTCCAACACATAGCAAGTCCTAATCGCGATTTTTTGTTTGAGGAAAGGGACTGTTCAGTTAACAACCAAAGTAGAGGAATCCAGGCCTGAACAAACATTGACCCTAACCCTCCTCTCCAGTAGATATCAAAACCGATATATGGAACTGTTATGTAAGCGAATGCACCCATTAAAGCAGCAATTCTTCCCCATTTATTTCTACCATAAAGATAAAAAGTCAAACCTGATAAAAACAGTGCTAAAGAAAAGAGACTAATAAGAGTATCTTGAGCATCTAAGCCACTTAATCTAAAAAATGAACCAAAATAGTAAGCAAGAGGTGGATAAAATACAAAAGTGGGGCTACCGTATCCATAATTAGTTCCAGCCAGCCATCGAGGATACAAAATTCCTTCCGATAATTGTTTAGAGAAATGCTGAATCCAAGTAAGATGCCATTTAATATCTGCATTTCCATTGAGTCCATCCTTGATCATCTTGAAATTTATAATGATCGTTGCTATTGCTAAAATAACAACTATCCCACCTTCAAGTAAATAGGGTGGGGGTGATAACTTAGTGGTAATGCTATCTATTTTTGATTTGACTGTTTGTGAACTTGTTTCTCGTATCATAAAGTCAATTAGTTAATTACTATCAATAGGGTTTTTTGTAATTATTGATGATTCAATATATGGGAATCATAACATTGTTTTTAACGAAAAATCCTGTCTAAATTGATAGCGATCACTAATAACCAGTGATCGCTATCAATTTTCATAATTCAACTTTATTTTAGGGTCTTTTAGAGTTTTCCCCTCCGTCGAACTCACATTACTACAGAATGAACTGTCAACTATTGAACAGTTGTACAAGATTTTTCCTCGTGACTACGGGGACAGGTTTCTAAGTCTTCAGTCACAGGTTTATCTGGGTTTAAACCGATCCAAGTATCAATTTTTTCAGGTTCAAAACCTACTCGAAAAACTCCATCAACATGAATTAAAGGACGACGAATCAATAAGGGATCAACTATCATTAACTCTAAGGCTTTTTCCTCACTTAAATTATCAGGAATAACCTCCCCAGATTTTATTTTCGGCGCGCTAGGATTAAACCATAAATTAACAGGTAAATCCCCAAAAAATGGTCTTAAAGTTTCCGGTGTCCAAGGTTCAGTTAAAAGACTTTTTGCTTCTAAATTGTGTCCGGCTGCTAATAACAAATTTTTCTGTTTTGTGTTATTCCGGCAACCTGGTTTCTCGTAAAAGGTAACGTTAGCCATTATTTTTTTCCAGAGGTAAGATAGTGTTCTTCGAGTAATCCTGCAATTTTTTTAGGATTAGGTTTACTGTGTTTACATTTCCCCGGCATTAAAATCATATTGGGAGCTTTTCCACAGCGTTTTTGACAGCCAGTTTTCTCGATTTTTACGTGCTTTTCTAAGCCTAAATTAGAGATAGTTTTTTCCAGGACAGTATAAAGTTTTTTCCCTCCTCTTTTTGCACAGTCAGACTTATTACAAAGCAGGATTTTACCTTTTTTGGCACAACCTTTACCTTTAGTTTTACCCATAGTATTAGTCCCTAGTTCCTGATTACATTTTACGTCGCAACTTAGTCGCTCAATTTCATAAGCTTTCAACTTTAACTTAGTAAATTTTTCTTTCTTTAACTCCTGTTCTCCTGTGATTGAAATCCAATCTCCAGGTAATAAGTTTAAGGCGTTAGTATCCTGTAAACTGTTGTCAATTTTAATCCTTAATTGCCGTTCTCCAACTGCTAGAATTAAAGATTTTGCTTGACCATTAGACTTATAAATAAAGCCCACAAATTCGCCTTGTAATTCAAAGGGAATTGTTTCACTAGAATGACTTGAACTCATGATAGCTTTCCTAAAAGTATGGGTTATCAGTTACCAAACATTGAACATTGAACATTGAACATTTTGTTTTCAAGCCTCTCCCTTTAGGGAGAAAGAAGTGTGGGAGAGGTTTCAAGCCTACTTCCAAACGAATGATCAATGATAAATGTTAAATGATAAATGAAATGACCAGTTATTGTTCACTGAAGAAATTACCATTTTTTTTGAGGTGATGAGAGTTTTTGTCAACTAAAATGACAAAAAAGCTTTTATCAGGTTGAGCTAGATTACTGAAACCATCTTTAAACTATAATTTCTCTCAATAAGAAAAACAGTAAAAAAACTTGAAGAAAGGGGCTTAAATTAGTTACCAGTTACCAGTTACAAGTTTTCAGTTATTGCTCACTGTTCACTGTTTAATTAAGCCCGAAAAACTGGAGGAAGCTTAAAGACGTTTTGCGTCGAATGTTTGAGGTAAAGTTGTGTCGTCATTGAGGTCAGAAAATTTTAATTCCCAACCATTAGCTAAAGTTAAAATTTTGCCGTCTCCTTCAACAGTTTCTTTAACAACTAACTCTTCCAAATCTTTTTTAGGCACATAAACGGATAAATTACCTTCATCTTCTCGGCGTAGCATTACTTTCATTGAATAACTCCTAAAATAGTTGACAGGGAATAGGTAATAGGGAATAGAAAAAAGTTGCTATTTTCAACTCCGAACTCTTAAACCTGAGACTCTTGTAGAGAAGGTTCTACGGTTTCTACAATTTCCTCATCATCGGTATCATCAGTAAAAGGTTCATCCACAGGAACTAACTCCTTACGACGACAACCAACAACATAACCCTTTTCGAGGAAATGAACGGCATAAATGTAATAACTTTGTAGATAGGTGCCAATGCCAACAACATAACCTACATCGCCTTTTTTGGCTAAAGTTTCGCCCACTTCTTTACCAGGAAACGTTCCATCATTGCGAATCATTTTCCGCAGACGCACTTTTTGTTCCATTTCAAAAGCGGGAGGATCATTAAGTTCAATTTCACCTGGATTATACAATCCCATGAGACATACTCCTATTGGATACAACATCAAGTAACTCTTCAACGGTTAGACTCCGTTTCATTTGCACCGATAAATGGCGCACTGAGTCTAACACCACTTGGGACTCTTCATGGTTTAAACGGATACCATGTTGACTCAAGAGATTAGTCAATAAGTGTCGTCCCGAATGTTTCCCTACCACTAAACGGCGTTTCCAACCCACCTCATCCGGGGAAAAAGGTTCGTAAGTTTGGGGGTTTTCTAAGACACCGTGAGCGTGAATACCGGACTCGTGGGCAAAGACATTATCCCCGACAATCGCTTTCCAAGGGGGAAGAGCAATACCTGAAGCAGCGATCACGAGTTGAGATAATTCCCGTAAACGGGAGGTTTCCACCCCTAAATCAACTTGATAGAGTCGTTTTAGGGCCATGATCATCTCTTCTAAAGCCGCATTACCGGCTCTTTCTCCCAAGCCATTAACGGTTGTATTAACCGCCGTTGCCCCTGCTTGCAACCCGGCTAAGGCGTTAGCTGTGGCTAGGCCAAAGTCATTGTGGGTGTGCATTTCAATGGGTATATTGAGGCACTTAACCAATTTTCCCACTTTTTGAGCCGTGCTTAAAGGCTCAAGAATACCTACCGTATCGCAAAAACGAAAACGGGAAGCACCTAAAGACTCGGCAAACTGTGCTACTTCGAGTAAAAAGGACTCATCAGCCCTTGAAGCGTCTTCAGCACCCACAGAAACAAATAAATCCTGATCTAAAGCAAAATTCAGACTATCTTTTAAGCGTTGCCAAACAAGATTAGTTTTTCCTTTAAATTTTGCCTTAATTTGAATTTCAGAAACAGGGATAGAGACATGAACCCGTTTCAAACCACAGGCAATAGAGGCTTCTATATCGGAACGGACAGCACGGTTCCAGCCTAAAAGCTGAGCTTTTAATCCTTTTTGGGCAATGGTGGTGATGGCTTGGGCTTCTGAGCCTCCCATGGCGGGAATTCCTACTTCTAACTCAGGAATGCCCATACTATCCATCATCGAAGCGATGGCTATTTTTTCGTCGGCACTAAAAACAATACCGGCAGCTTGTTCTCCGTCTCGTAGGGTTGTATCATTGATATGAATATTGTTCAAGACTTAATCCTCCTCAGATTGACCAATAATTAGGGAGACTGAAAGTACATTTGAGCATCTAGCCAATCCCAAATTCTCTGTAGTTCTCCCAAAGAGATTAAGCCGTATTGCCAAAGCAACATAGGAATGGGATCTCCTGGTTGTCTTCGGTTTTTGATGACCACTGCTAGGTCATTCTGTGATAGGGCCATCTCTTGTTGCAAGAATTGACTAAATTCGCTAGAAATTGAATTGTTTTCCATGACAGCACTGAGAAGTTCAGTTATCTATATTGTGATCAGGTAACTGAGAAAAGCAAAAAAGCGGCTTAAGAGGAAAAAACCTAACTTTAAGAATAATAAGCCTGATGATTGGCTGAAAAACCCCAATAAGGCTATTGATTAGTCAATTTTCTCAGTGTTGCGTTGGTGATCTAACCAGAGAATCACCATGTTACAGTTGTCTATTTTGATAAGACTTAACGGACTCGTCATCAACCGTTTGCCAACACCGCTCTAACCAGTTGATTAACTCTTGACGGGGAGCGATCATCCCAGAGACAACACTACGGAGTAAAATAGCATGGATTCCATTTTCTATTTCTACCCACAATGAGCCATCTTCGGGACACCAGCAGGGAATTGTTAATTCTTGAAGACGTTGACAAACAGTCCAGCGATCGCAGCGAGAAATTTTCTCAACTCGACTGATTAGAGCATCGGAGTTATAAGGTTGCATCATAATTGTAAGGTAAAGGTCAAGATAGTTTTTGTATCTTTTGTTCCAATTTTTCAATTCTGTCCAATAAAGTCCTAATTACTTCCCCCTCAACATCAGGTAATTTACCGTGTTCCAATGGGCAAAATGGACCTGTACGGGAGATAATACGACCAGGAACGCCTACTACGGTACAATCGTGAGGAACATTCCCTAAAACAATAGAGCCTGCTCCAATACGAACATGACTGCCAATACAAATATTGCCTAAAACTTTGGCTCCGGCTCCCACGATCACCGAATGGCCTAAAGTAGGATGGCGTTTACCGCTTTCTTTGCCGGTACCACCAAGGGTAACATTTTGGTAAATTAGACAATCATCCCCAATAATGGCTGTTTCCCCAATCACCACCCCCATACCATGATCGATAAACACTCCTTTACCAATAGTAGCTCCAGGGTGAATTTCAATTCCGGTGAGGAAACGGGCAAAATGAGAGAGCAAACGAGGGACAAAAGCTACATGACGTTGCCATAGGTAATGAGATAGACGATGGATCGCCAAAGCGTGTAAACCTGGATAGCAACACACCACTTCTAACCAATGATGAGCGGCGGGATCTCTTTTGAAAATGATTTGAAAATCTTGCCACAAAACGCTCCATAGGTTAGTCTCAGAAGTGCGTGCCTTTGCAATAGAGCTTTCTGACTGACTTCCATGACCCTCTCTGACTGGGAGTGATCCAAACATTAAATTCCGTGCTTACGCATAGACTTAGTTGTTATGCTTATACCAAGCCCTCTATTGACCCCATACACAAAGACGGTGAGTCAAATTGGTTGAACTTATTAATGGATTATTCCTTTTGCTCAAAGCTAGACATGGTAGGCTTTTCAAGAATTTTAAAAGTTTTTTTGGGGTCGGGGGACAAGTATTTTCTGGTGGGGGATAAAGTATTTTTGAGGTGAGGGTTTTGTATTTGTGTACTCAGTCAAAATCAGTATCTAGCAAGACTTTCAAACCTTTTTTCATCCAATAATAGCCTAGATCAATAACTACTCAAAATTAAGAAACTATAAAGGGGCTATACATCCCATTAAATCTGGGTTTGAGCTATGTTATACCCCCGAAACTCGAACCTAACGGGTTCCTAGCAAATTTACCAGCGAGAAAATGTTACATTGGATACAGAATTGAATTCCGTGACGGCACTGGGGAGGCGAGAGGAAGCTAACTCGGTGTTTCTTTTGAGAGTGAACAGTAAACAGTAAGCAATAACTGGTAACTGATAAGTGATGAGTGGGAAATAAGAGGGGAAAAAAACAAGACAATAATAGGCTCAAAACCTTACGTAATCAGACTTAGAAACTGAGTGCAAAAATGCCTGACTCCCCCCGTAAAAATACAGGGGCCTCCCCTGATAAATACCTGTACCCTGTACCCCAAAAAAATTTTGAGCAACCTCAAACCCTTGTGTTAAAAGGACTTGAGGATATGAGTGCATATTAAGTAATCCAATCAATCCCAACCCACTCAACAACAGGCAACCCGAAATGAGGGAGGTGTTATAAATGACATAACGCCGAAGACATACAGTTCATTGTTTAACCCTTTGCTCGTTATAAAGTCTCTGACTAATTCCTCTAACAACAATGGCAACTTGGGCAACAACGGCATCATAAGATAACAACTTTTCCTCTGTTTTTCCTCTGTGCCGCCCTTTATGCCTCCTGTTTTCAGTCAAGCTTTAATTCGTCCTCTTAACTCACGGAATTCAATGTTACAATCTACTGGTCTCATTAACGCTGACGCATCTACGGCTAAGAAAGCGACTCCTGGGGGAAGCTCGTTCATCCCCAAGGCTAAAGGAGGTTGTGCTTGTCCTTCAAGTGACGATGGCACACAAACCATAGATGCAAGTATTCAAGAAAGAATAGCCAAACACCCCTGTTATAGTGAAGATGCCCATCATCACTATGCACGGATGCACGTTGCTGTTGCCCCTGCTTGTAACATTCAATGCAACTATTGTAATCGTAAATATGACTGTGCTAACGAAAGTCGGCCAGGGGTAGTAAGTGAAGTCTTAACCCCGGAAGAAGCAGCACACAAAGCATTAGTTATTGCAGGAAAAATTCCCCAAATGACGGTGTTAGGTATTGCCGGACCTGGAGATCCCTTAGCTAACCCCAAACAAACCTTTCGCACCTTTGAATTAGTAGCAGAACAGGCACCGGATATTAAACTCTGCTTATCCAGTAACGGATTGATGTTACCCGAATATGTTGATCGCATTAAAGAATTAAACATCGATCACGTTACCTTGACCATTAATATGATCGACCCGGAAATAGGAGAGAAAATTTATCCTTGGGTTCGGTATAATCGGAAACGTTATAAAGGAATAGAAGGCGTTAAAATACTTCATGAGAAGCAAATGGAGTCCTTAGATGCCCTCAAAGAAGCAGACATCCTTTGTAAAGTCAACTCAGTAATGATCCCCGGGATCAACGACGAACACCTAGCAGAAGTTAACGAGGTAATTCGTTCTAAAGGTGCATTCCTTCACAATATCATGCCCTTAATTTCTGCCCCTGAACACGGAACTCACTTCGGATTAACCGGACAAAGAGGACCCACACCCAAAGAACTAAAATCTTTACAGGATAAGTGTTCTGGCAACATGAAGATGAT
Source organism: Crocosphaera sp. (assembly GCF_030064895.1). Lineage (GTDB taxonomy): Bacteria > Cyanobacteriota > Cyanobacteriia > Cyanobacteriales > Microcystaceae > Crocosphaera. Next base: position 20,461 of record NZ_JASJEB010000046.1, read on the forward strand.
GCGTCACTGCCGTCAATGTCGTGCCGATGCTGTCGGGTTGTTGGGAGAAGATCGTTCTCAAGAGTTTACCAAAGACAAATTCTTAGAAATGACTCCTGAATACGATCAGGCTAAACGTCAAGAAGTTCACGCTGATATTGAAAAATTCAACGCCGAACTCAAAGCAGCTAAAGCGCAACAAAAAGCAGAAAAAGAAGCCAACGCACCTAAAATATTACTGGCAGTAGCCACCAAAGGCAACCGCCTAGTTAACCAACATTTTGGTCACGCCAAAGAATTCCAAATCTTTGAAGTCGATGGCACCGAGGTTAAATTTGTCGCTCACCGCAAAGTAGATCACTACTGTCAAAGTGGTTACGGCGAAGAAGCAACCCTAGACAACATTATTAAATCCATCTCCGACTGTAAAGGTGTTCTTGCCTCCAAGATCGGTCCTTGTCCCCAAGAAGAACTACGCAAAGCTGGCTTAGAGCCTTACGAAGCCTACGACATTATAGATAACGTGGCCATTAACTTCTACAAAGATTATATGCAGAAACAAGCATTAGGAGTCTAATGTATGCTCGATACCCTTAGCTATGGTTCACAAGCTTCCCATCTTTCCTCAAAAGGAAATTCTTCAACCTCTGTTGTCAACCCTCAGAGTTCCACCTCAAGCGAAACAGAAAATAACTGTAACACTTGCGTCGATGACTACTCTATACCTCCCTGTACAGGGTTTTCCAAAGACTACAGTTGTTTACCCAACCTAAACGATTAATCTAGGACCGCTTTCAACCTATCCTGACGGGCTTAATTAATCAAATTAAGCCCCCACCGACTCCCCACCCTGACTTCTGGTACAAACTGATGAGAGACTGTATTTATCTAGACAATAATGCAACCACCCAAATAGACGAAGAGGTAATAGGAGCAATGATGCCCTATCTCACCCTCTATTATGGCAACCCCTCCAGTATGCACACCTTCGGGGGACAAGTGGCCAAAGCAGTCAAAACCGCCAGAGAGCAAGTTGCTGCCTTACTCGGGGCCCAAGAGTCAGAAATTATTTTTACCAGTTGCGGGACAGAAGGAGATAACGCTGCCATCCGCGCTGCTTTGAGCGCGCAACCCGATAAACGTCATATTGTTACCACAGAAGTCGAACACGCAGCCGTTTTAAATCTCTGCAAACATTTAGAAAAACAAGGTTATAGCGTCACTTATCTAGGAGTCGATAGTCAGGGAAGATTGGATCTCGATGAGGTGCAAGCATCTTTAACCGGCGGCACTGCCCTGGTGACCATGATGTACGCTAATAATGAAACAGGGGTGGTTTTTCCTGTTGAAGAAGTGGGACAACTGGCTAAGGAATATGGAGCCTTATTTCATGTAGATGGGGTGCAAGCGGTGGGTAAAATACCCATGGACATGAGTAATAGCACCATCGATATGTTAACCCTATCCGGTCATAAACTTCATGGTCCCAAAGGTATAGGTGCTTTGTATGTACGTAAAGGAACCCGTTTCCGTCCCTTTTTGATTGGTGGACATCAAGAAAGAGGCCGCCGAGGAGGGACCGAAAATGTAGCCGGTGTGGTTGCTTTGGGGAAAGCTTGCGAGTTAGCACAATCTCACTTGGCCAATGTTTCCCATGAAAGACAATTAAGAGATTATTTAGAAGCAAGCATATTGACGTTTATCTCCGATACAGTGGTTAATGGAACCACCGAAGCAAGATTACCTAACACAACTAATATTGGTTTTAAATATATCGAAGGAGAAGCCATTTTATTGTCTATGAATCAATACGGTATTTGTGCTTCCTCCGGGTCAGCTTGTACCTCCGGTTCTCTCGAACCCTCTCATGTTTTGAGAGCAATGGGACTCCCTTATAGTGTGTTGCACGGTTCGATTCGTTTTAGTCTGTCTCGTTATACCACCAAAGATGAGATCGACCGTGTCATCGAAGTACTACCCGATGTTATTACCCGTCTGCGAGCGCTCTCTCCCTTTAGTAGCGACGACGCAACCTGGTTACAAGAACAAGAAAAAGCAACCTTAGCTAAGTAGGAGTTCGGAGTTCGGAGTTCGGAGTTCGGAATCATATCTCTCCCCACACTCCCCACCCCTCCCACACTCCCCACCCCCATTCAACTATTAACAAACAATAATCTGGTAACTGAATCATGTGGGAATATACAGACAAAGTAATGGATCTCTTTCATAACCCTCGTAATCAAGGTACGATTACCGAGAAAGAAGAAGGACAAGCAATTACAACTGGAGAAGTGGGAAGTATTGCTTGTGGAGATGCTCTAAGATTACATTTAAAAGTAGATGAAGTCAGCGAAATTATTTTAGATGCAAAATTTCAGACCTTTGGTTGTGCTTCTGCGATCGCTTCTTCTTCTGCCTTAACGGAGTTATTGGTAGGGAAAACCATAGACGAAGCCTTAAACCTGACCAATAAAGAGATCGCCGACTTTTTAGGGGGTTTACCAGAAGAGAAAATGCACTGTTCTGTCATGGGACAAGAAGCCCTAGAAGCAGCTATCTTTAACTATAGAGGAATTCCCCTCGATAACCACGAAGACGATGAAGGAACATTAATCTGTCGTTGCTTCGGAGTAACAGATACTCGTATTCGTCGCATCGTTCTAGAAAATGATATAACCACAGCAGAACAAGTGACCAACTATATCAAAGCCGGTGGCGGATGTACAACTTGTTTAGCAGATATAGATGATATTATCGCCGAAATTTTACAAGAAAAAACCACTGCTGTTGCCGTCGCTACTGAAGTGGTCAAAGCCAAAGAAGATAATCAACCGTTAACCACCCTACAAAAAATTACCCTAATTCAACAAGTCCTGCAAGAAGAAATCAAACCTGCATTAGCACAAGATGGAGGAGATGTGGACTTACACGATGTGGAAGGAGACTTAGTCAAAGTGATCCTCAAAGGAGCTTGTGATTCTTGTCCTAGTAGTACCGCAACCTTAAAAATGGGCATCGAAGCAAGATTAAGGGAGCGAGTTTCCCCAGAATTAACCGTCATTGCAGTGTAACCAACAAGCACTGATGACTAAAAACTGATAACCGATAACTGACACAAAGGAGAACACCATGTTAAGCAACCAAAAAGGAAGAGAGCGATCGCCTCCTTAAGCATCGCTTCTCGACCCGACGTTATTAAAACGTCACCTCTTGACCCAACGAGTAAAGTTTCACAGCCTTTACTCAGGGACCGAAGCCATCATTAATTTAATTAAATTGGCTTCTTAACTCGGAAGACATCTACTGATGTAGAGAACAAAGATTATTTTGGGATGAAAATCCCCGTGTTTCCTAACCGAACAACGAATCATCTTTACGTCAGCAACAGATCAAGCTTCCGAAATTGTACACAATCACTCTCTAATTTAGCGAGAATCAACCATGCGTCAAATTGCATTCTACGGAAAAGGTGGTATCGGTAAGTCCACCACTTCTCAAAACACCTTAGCTGGAATGGCTCAGTCTGGCAATCGCATCATGATTGTAGGTTGTGACCCTAAAGCTGACTCTACCCGTTTAATCCTTAACTGTAAAGCACAGGTAACTGTATTACACTTAGCAGCAGAACAGGGTTCCGTTGAAGACTTAGAACTCGAAGATGTATTGCTCCAAGGATTTGAAGACATCAAGTGTGTAGAATCTGGTGGTCCTGAGCCTGGAGTTGGTTGTGCTGGTCGTGGTATTATCACTTCCATCAACTTCCTAGAAGAAGAAGGAGCTTACGAAGACTTAGACTTCGTATCCTACGACGTATTAGGAGACGTTGTATGTGGTGGTTTCGCAATGCCTATCCGTGAAGGAAAAGCACAAGAAATCTACATCGTTACCTCTGGTGAAATGATGGCGATGTACGCTGCTAACAACATCGCTCGTGGTATCTTAAAATACGCTCACACCGGTGGAGTACGTTTAGGTGGTTTAATTTGTAACAGCCGTAACGTTAACAAAGAAATCGAGTTAATTGAAGAATTAGCTGAACGTTTAAACACCCAAATGATCCACTTTGTACCTCGTTCTAAAATGGTACAAGAAGCTGAATTACGTCGTCAGACAGTTATTCAATTCGCTCCTGATCACCCTCAAGCTCAAGAGTACCGTGATTTAGGTGACAAGATCGTTAACAACGACAAACTCACCATCCCCACTCCCATCAACAACGACGAACTTGAAGAACTGTTGATCAACTACGGTTTACTTGGTTCTGAAGAAGAATACAAGAAAGTTATGGAAGCTGATCGTGCGGCTCAAGAACTTACTAAGTCTGCTAAGTAGGATCAAGGCTTGATTCTCATTTAGTCTAGTTGGGACATGGGGGAGTTATAGAAGTCAGAAGTCAGAAGTTTGAAGTCAGAAGTTGTATCAATTATTTTTGCCTTTTGCTTTTTACCTTTTGCCTTACGCGTAACGCGGACCCCCCAAACCCTTTCTATTTCTTCTATATTCACTTTGAGAGGAAAACCAATGGCAACCGTTGAACAAAATAAGAAACTTATTGCCGACGTTCTGGCAACCTATCCCGAAAAAGCCGCGAAAAAACGTGCAAAACACCTTGGTGTTTACGAAGAAGGTAAAGACGATTGTGGCGTAAAATCTAACAAACAATCCTTACCTGGAGTTATGACCGCTCGTGGTTGTGCTTATGCAGGTTCAAAAGGGGTGGTTTGGGGTCCTATCAAAGATATGGTCCACATCTCCCACGGTCCTGTAGGTTGTGGTTACTATTCCTGGTCTGGTCGTCGTAACTACTACATCGGAACCACAGGGATCGACACCTTCGGTACCATGCAGTTTACCTCCGATTTCCAAGAACGTGATATCGTTTTTGGTGGAGACAAAAAACTCGGCAAAATTGTTGATGAAATCGAAGAATTATTCCCCCTCAATGGTGGTATTTCTGTTCAGTCAGAATGTCCCATTGGTTTAATTGGAGACGACATCGAAGCGGTTGCTCGTAAAAAATCCAAAGAACTTGGTAAAGGTGTAGTTCCTGTTCGTTGTGAAGGTTTCCGTGGGGTTTCTCAATCCTTAGGACACCACATCGCTAACGACATGATCCGTGACTGGGTTTTCCCTGCTGCGGAAAAAGAAGGCATCGAGTTTGAAGGCACTCCTTATGACGTAGCCATCATTGGTGACTACAACATCGGTGGTGACGCTTGGTCTAGCCGTATCTTACTCGAAGAAATCGGTCTTCGTGTTGTAGCACAATGGTCTGGTGATGGTACTTTCACAGAAATGAAAGTTACCCCCAACGTTAAGTTAAACCTGATCCACTGTTACCGTTCCATGAACTACATCAGTCGTCACATGGAAGAAAAATACGGTATTCCTTGGTTAGAATATAACTTCTTTGGACCTACCAAGATTGCTGAATCTTTAAGAGCGATCGCTGCACGCTTCGATGAGACCATTCAAGCGAAAGCTGAAGAAGTCATCGAGAAGTACAAAAAGCAATCTGAAGAGATCGTTGCTAAATACCGTCCTCGTTTAGAAGGCAAAACCGTAATGATGATGGTGGGTGGTTTACGTCCCCGTCACGTAGTTCCTGCTTTCAAAGACTTAGGCATGGAAATCATCGGTACCGGATACGAATTCGCTCACGGTGACGACTACAAACGTACCAGCAACTACGTTGAAGACGCTACCCTCATCTATGATGACATCACCGGTTATGAGTTTGAAGAGTTCGTGAAAGAACTGAAACCTGACTTAGTTGCTGCCGGTATTAAAGAGAAGTATGTCTTCCAAAAAATGGCACTTCCCTTCCGTCAAATGCACTCTTGGGATTACTCCGGACCTTACCACGGTTATGATGGCTTCGCTATCTTCGCCCGTGACATGGACTTAGCCCTCAATAGTCCCACCTGGGGATTAATTGGCACCCCTTGGAATAAATAAGAGGGAGATTGATCATGGGAGACTTTGGGGACTGGGAGACTGGGAGACTGGGAGACTGGGAGACTGGGAGAAATGATTGATATATCTTCACCCCCTCACCCCCTCACTCCCTTCACCCCGTCGCCCCCTCAACCCCTCACCCCTCCCTCTCTCTAAATTCCAAGCTTCTTTAGTCTGAGATATCCATCCTAATACTGGAGTTACAACCAATGGCTCAAAACGTAAACAACATTAAGGACCACGTTGATCTATTTCATCAACCTGAGTACCAAGAACTTTTCGAGAATAAAAAACAGTTTGAAGGAATGCCTTCTGCTGAGAAAGTTCAAGAAGTAGCTGAATGGACCAAAACCTGGGAATATCGGGAAAAGAACTTTGCTCGTGAAGCCCTAACCGTTAACCCTGCTAAAGCTTGTCAACCTTTAGGTTCTTTACTTGCTGCTGTTGGGTTTGAAGGAACTTTACCCTTCGTTCACGGTTCTCAAGGTTGTGTGGCTTACTTCCGTACCCACTTAACCCGTCACTTCAAAGAACCTGTAAGTGCTGTTTCTTCTTCCATGACTGAAAACGCTGCTGTTTTCGGTGGATTAAAGAACATGATCGATGGGTTAGCTAATGCTTACGCTCTCTACAAACCCAAAATGATCGCCATCTGCACCACCTGTATGGCTGAGGTTATTGGGGATGACTTGGGTGCGTTCATCGGAAATGCTCGTCAAGAAGGCTCTATTCCTGAAGAGTTCCCTGTTCCTTTCGCTCATACTCCTTCTTTTGTGGGTTCCCACATCACCGGTTACGATAGCATGATGAAATCCATCTTAGCTACTTTAACCGAAGGCAAGAAGGCTGAAACCACCAACGGTAAAATCAACATCATTCCTGGTTTTGAAACCTACATCGGTAACTTACGGGAACTGAAAAAAATCATCTCTGCGTTTGATTTAGATGCCACCATCTTAGGTGACCACGAAATGTACTTAGATTCTCCCAACTTAGGAGAATTCCAAATGTACCATGAAGGGACTTCCTTAGAAGATGCGGCTGACTCCATCAACGCTGAAGCTACTGTTACCTTACAAACCTACACCACTCCTAAAACTCGTAAATACATCGAGAAAGAGTGGGGACAAAAAACCGCTACCTATCGTCCTTGGGGTGTTAAAGCTACTGATGAGTTCTTAATGGGCTTATCTGAGTTAACCGGCAAACCTATTCCTGAAGAGTTTGAATTAGCTCGTGGACGTGCGGTTGATGCTATGACTGATACCCAAGCTTGGGTACACGGCAAACGCGCTGCTGTTTATGGTGATCCCGATCTAGTAATGGGCTTATTACAGTTCATGTTAGAAATGGGTATCGAACCTGTTCATGTCTTGGTTAACAACAGCACCAAGGAATTTGAAGAAGAAGCCAAAGCTCTACTTGCTGCTAGTCCTTATGGACAACAAGCAACTGTTTGGGGTGGTAAAGATTTATGGCATATGCGTTCTTTACTGTTCACCGAACCTGTGGACTTCATCATTGGTAACTCCTACGGTAAGTATTTAGAGCGTGATACCAAGACTCCTTTAATCCGTATTGGCTATCCTATCTTCGATCGCCATCACCTACACCGCTTCTCCACCATTGGTTATGAAGGTGCGATCAACCTTCTCACCTGGATCGCTAATGGACTAATGGATCACTTAGATCGTAAGACAGATACCCCTTCTGTAACGGATATTTCTTTCGACTTAGTTCGTTAATTAGGAAATCTGAAACGAGGGAGATCAGGAGCATTCAGGGAGTCCTTACTCCCCCCTCTCCCCCTCTTTTTTGAAGTTCCTCACTGCGTTCCGGCGCTATCGCACAGAAGTCGGAAGTTTGGAGTTAATATTTTCTTGCCCGGCTTCCTCTGCTGTCAAAAAAAACACTCTCTGCCATTATTTTTTTTTATCAAGATGAGGAAATGGTTATGACAAGTCCTACTCCTTATTCCACTCACAAAAGCTTCACTCTCGACCCCCTTTTCCCCCTCAAACGCTGGCTAGATAATCTCGAGATCAATGATCGCCCTTTTGCTCATTTTATTTGTCGGGTGATTCCTTGTTCTTGTCCTTTTGAAAGAACAATAACTGTGTTAGGGCGTAAGTTGTTCCACATTCCTCCTCTATGTAAATTGAATCCTCTCTATCACCAATTTGTGGGTTTACGACTCAAAGCATTAAGTTATTTAGCTGATGTTTGTGGTGAAGATGTCGAGCATTATATCTGTTAAAAATTATAACTGATAACTGCTCACTGATAACTGATAACTGAACAATGGTCACTGGTAATTATTAGGGAATTCAGTCATGAAACTAACCAAGAGCAAAATCAACGATTTGTTGACACAACCTGGGTGTGAACATAATCAAAAAAAGGAAGGTCAAGGTAAAAATAAGGCTTGTACTCAAAAAGCTAACCCTGGTTCTGCTCAAGGGGGTTGTGCTTTTGATGGGGCTTCTATTGCCTTAGTTCCTATCACCGATGCTGCTCATTTAGTTCATGGTCCCATTGGCTGCTCTGGTAATAGTTGGAATAGTCGGGGTAGTCTTTCTAGTGGTCCGATGACCTATAAGATGGGTTTTACCACAGATTTATCGGAAAATGATATTATTTTTGGTGGTGAAAAAAAGCTTTATAAAGCGATTTCTAAGTTAGTAAAAAAGTATAATCCAGCAGCAGTTTTTGTTTATTCTACTTGTGTTACTGCTCTTATTGGTGATGATTTAGACGCGGTTTGTAATGCTGCTACTGATAAGTATAAAACTCCTATCATTCCTGTTCATTCTCCTGGTTTTGTTGGTAGTAAAAACTTAGGAAACCGTCTTGGTGGTGAGGCTTTATTAGATCATGTTGTTGGCACAAAAGAACCTGAATATACAACGGCTTATGATATTAATTTAATTGGTGAATATAATGTTGCCGGGGAAATGTGGGGTGTTCTTCCTCTGTTTAAAAAAGCGGGTATTAATGTTCTTTCAAAGATTACAGGGGATGCTCGTTATGATGAGGTTTGTTATGCTCATCGGGCTAAGCTGAATGTTATGATCTGCTCGAAGGCTTTAATTAATATGGCCACTGCTATGCAAGAACGCTACAATATTCCTTATATTGAGGAATCTTTTTATGGCATTGCAGACATGAACCGGTGTTTACGCAACATCGCTCAATTTTTTGGTGACCAAGTATTAATAGAACGAGTTGAAGAAATAATAGAAGAAGAAACCGCCAAGTTAAATGTTGCCTTGGCCCCTTATCGGGAACGTCTCAAGGGTAAACGCATGGTTTTGTACACCGGTGGGGTGAAAAGTTGGTCCATCGTTTCGGCGGCACAAGACTTGGGTATGGAAGTGGTGGCTACTAGCACCAAGAAAAGCACAGAAGAAGATAAGGGACGTATTAAGAAACTTTTGGGTAAAGATGGCATTATGCTGGAAAAAGGTAGCCCAGAGGAGCTTTTACGGGTGATTGAGAAGACAAATGCTGACCTCTTGGTGGCAGGTGGCAGAAACCAATACACTGCACTGAAAGCAAAGATACCTTTTCTCGATATTAACCAAGAACGTCATCATCCCTACGCTGGTTACATCGGTTTAGTGGAAATGGCCCGAGAGTTAAGCGAAGCGGTTTATAGTCCCATCTGGAAACAAGTTCGTAAACCCTCCCCTTGGGAACTTTGGCAACAGGAACACGAAAGTTTATTGAACTTAGAAGCTGAAGGGGAGTAGATAGGAGACTGGGGGACTGGGAGACTGGGAGACTGGGAGAGTTATAAATAACACTAATCTCATCACCCCATCACCCCGTCACCCCATCACCCCATCACCCCAACACCCCGACACCCCAACACAAAACAGAGGAGTAAGTAAAATGACCACTATCCTAAACCCCCACAAGTCCCTATCAGTTAACCCTTTAAAAATGAGTCAACCGCTAGGCGCAGCGTTAGCGTTTCTGGGGTTGCGAAAAATGATGCCTTTGTTTCATGGTTCGCAAGGATGCACTGCTTTTGCTAAGGTTGTTTTAGTGCGTCATTTTCGCGAGTCTATCCCTCTGTCTACTACTGCTATGACGGAAGTGAGTACCATTTTGGGTGGGGAAGACCATATAGAACAGGCTATCTTAACAATTTTAGAAAAATATCAGCCTCAGATTATTGGTTTGTTAACCACTGGGTTAACGGAGACCAGAGGGGATGATATGCCTCGTATTTTAAAGGAATTTCGGGAGAAACACCCAGAATTAGAGACATTTCCTATTGTTTATGTTTCTACTCCTGATTATAAGGGATCTTTACAGGATGGTTATGCGGCGGCTGTGGAAAGTATCGTCTCTGCTGACTATAGTAATGTACCCGATGATGAACCACCAATGGTGGGACTGAAACCCCAGGTAACGGTGTTATGTGCTTCCTATATGTCTCCTGGAGACGTGGAAGAGGTCAAAACTGTTATTGAGGGGTTTGGAATCACTCCTATTATGGTTCCTGACTTATCCCGTTCTTTGGATGGTCATTTAGAGGATGATTATCATACGGTAACTACTGGGGGAACGAGTTTAACTCAATTAAAACAGTTAAATCGTTCTTGTTTAACTTTAGCTATTGGGGAAAGTATGACCAAAGCGGCTTCAATTTTACAGAAACGTTTTGGCACAAAATATAAAGTTTTCCCTCGTTTAGCTGGTTTAGATGCGGTTGATTCGTTTTTATGGGAATTGTCCCAAATTTTGACCGCCCGTTGCGATCATCACTTCCCTATTGTACCTAATATTCCTGCACATTTACAACGGCAACGCCGTCAGTTACAGGATGTTATTTTGGACACTCATTTCTATTTTGGTGGCAAGAAAGTTGCCTTGGCCTTAGAACCTGATTTACTGTATCAAACCGCTTGGTTATTAACAGAAATGGGGGCAAATATTCAAGCTGCTGTCACTACAACTAAGTCCCCACTTTTGGAAAAATTACCTATCGATACTGTTACTATTGGTGATTTAGAAGACTTAGAAGAATTGGCGGTAGGTTCAGATTTAATTATTACTAATTCTCACGGTACATCTTTAGCTAAACGTCTGAAAGCCCCCTTATATAGAATGGGTTATCCTGTGTTTGATCGCTTAGGTTTAGGTCAACGCTGTTTAGTGGGTTATCGTGGTACCATGAAGTTTTTATTTGATGTTGGCAATATTCTCATGGAAGAAGAAGCCAAACATAGTCCCGTCGCGCTACAGAAACACGGGTTAACTGCTTAAGGTTTCCCCTTAATTTTGTTCATCTGAGAGGAAAAACATGAAAGTTGCATTTACGACTAGCGATAACGTTCACGTCAACGCTCACTTTGGTTGGGCAAAGAATATTGACTTATATGATGTCTCTACCAATGGCTTCGATTTTGTCAATACTTTAGAGTTCGGTGGTGACTTAAAAGAAGACGGGAACGAAGACAAATTAGTGCCTAAATTAGAAGCATTAGACGGCTGTACTTTACTCTATGTTTCTGCTATTGGTGGCAGTGCAGCCGCCCGTTTAATCCGTCAAAATGTGACTCCTATTAAAGCTAGAAGTGAGTCGGAAAAAATTGACGAAATTCTCACTGAATTAGTCAAAACTTTAAAAGGAAACCCTCCTCCCTGGTTAAGAAGAGTTCTACAAAAAGAAGCAGGAATTGAGCCAACTCCTAATTTTTTGGATGACGATGAGGATGAATAATTAGTGAACAGTTAGCAGTAAACAGTGAACAGTAAATTTACTAATCGCTGGTAACTGTAAACTAATTATGTCACTAAAAAAATCTATGAATAATTAACAACAAAATAGTGTAAAATTGTTCATAGATAACGGAAATATTCTCAGGATAATTGTTATTATGGCAACAACAACAACCAATACAGAAACCAATACTCTCTTAGTTGCAGATAGTCCTTTTCTACAAGCATTAGTTCAGCAACTTCGGGCTTACGATCACTTTGGTGTGTATCGCACATGGACCGATGAACTTGTGATTGCACCTTATGTTATTCCTAAGAAGAAAAGACGGGAAATTTCCTTAGATGGAGAAATTGATCCCACCACACAATTAAGGATTATTTGTTATTTTCGGGCCATCGCTGCCTTAATAGAACAAGAGACAGGATTATTGTGTCAAGTTGTTGTTGACTTAAACCATGAAGGTTTCGGTTGGGCTTTAGTATGGGGTGGGAAACTAATGGTTGTTTCTCGCAGTTTACGAGATGCTCATCGCTTCGGTTTTGATACCTTAGAAAAGTTAAATGACCAAGGAACTAAATTAGTAAATTCTGGCATTGAATTAGTGCAGAGATTTCCTGAAGTTTCTAAACTGTAATTAAAGCAAGAAGGAAAAACAAAAAATATTTACTTTTTGTTTTTCCCTCAATTTCTAAGTAAAACAGAGGTAAGAAGTATGACAGTTGCTACTGAAAATAATCCGACTCCAGAAGCCGTTGCTGATCTAAAAAAAAAGGTTCGTAAACTAAACTCTAAAGCAGGTCAAATGAAGATGGACTTGCACGATCTAGCCGAAGGATTACCTACCGATTACCAAAACTTAATGGAAACGGCACAAAAAACTTACGATATATTCAGCGAGTTAGAACAACTCAGGAAAAAACTAAAAATCTGGGAGGAAGCCCTAAAATGACTATTACTCTTGATACACCAAGAACCTTTGCTGAGTTCACAAAACTCATCGACACCGAAGACTATCTAAACTTCTTTGATATTAGTTATGACCCTTCTTTTGTTAATGTTAATCGTCTGCATATTCTTAAGCAGTTCTCTTTACTTATCACCCAAGTCGATCAAGCCTTCCCCGATCTTGGTGAAAGTGAGAGATTAGAAAAATATAAATTAGCTTTCCAGGAAGCTTACGAACTATTTAAAACCTCTAGTCCTCTGGAAACCAAACTATTTAAAGTCTTCAAAGATGTTCCTAACAACGTCGTTTTATTGGATGATTTAGCTAAACAAGCAGAAACGCTTTAATAAGAGTTCGGAGTTCGGAGTTCGGAGTTCGGAGTTCGGAGTTCAGAGTTCGGAGTTCGGAGTTCGGAGTTAATATATCTCCCCGTCTCCCCCACTCCCCACTCCCCGTCTCCCACCCTTTCCAACCCTCACCCCCCAAACCGTCATGAACTTCACCCCAACGGAAAGAGAACGTTATTCACGACAAATACAACTCCCTGGTTTTGGCGAAGAAGGACAAAAACGCCTTAAGGACTCCACTGCTGTGGTAACAGGAGTGGGAGGGCTAGGTGGTACAGTTGCTCTCTACTTAGCGGCTGCCGGGGTAGGTAAAATCATTTTGGTGAGGGGTGGGGATCTGCGTTTGGATGATCTAAACCGTCAGATATTGATGACCAATAGCTGGGTGGGTCAACCAAGGGTGTATAAAGCCAAAGAAACCCTATTAAACCTCAACCCGGAAATTGAAGTAGAAGCGGTTTCGGAGTTTGTGACAGCAGAGAATATTGACGCTTTGGTACAACAGGCGGATATTGCCTTTGACTGCGCCTTTGACTTCAAAGAACGCAACCTCTTAAACCAAGCTTGTGTGCGTTGGGGGGTTCCCATGGTGGAAGCGGCCATGAGTGGCATGGATGCGTACTTAACCAGCATCATTCCTGGGGAAACTCCCTGTTTATCCTGCATTTTCCCAGAAACTCCCCAATGGGATCGCTGGGGGTTTGGAGTTTTAGGGGCAGTTTCTGGTAGTTTAGCCTGTTTAGCTGCTTTAGAAGGCATCAAACTCTTAACCGGACTGGGAGAACCTCTGACGGGTCAACTTTTGACCATGGACTTAGGGACTGCAACTTTTGCCAAGCGTCGTCCTTACCACGACCCTAACTGTCCTGTTTGCGGTGACTTTACAAAGCAACGCTTAAGCAGTTATATCCGAAGGCAGGAGGCAGAAGGCAGAAGTCAGGAGTCAGGAGTCAGGAGTCAGAAATGATGATTTTTTCATATTCTCCTCACCCCTCCCACACTCCCCACACCCCCCACACTCCCCCGTCACCCCGTCACACCCTCACCCCATCACCTCCTAAAAAACCATGACTGTTACTCTTACTGAAAAAGCTTCTTCAAAACTCCGTACGTTCCTCGAAGGAAATACTATTACTGGTATTCGCGTTGGGGTTAAAAGTGGTGGCTGTAATGGCTACGAATACGCTTTAAATTTAGTTAAGGAAGCTAAGAACGAAGATGTTTGCTTTGAACAAGATAATGTCCTCATCTATGTTGACCCTAATAGTGTGTCTTTGTTAGATGGTGTGGTCATTGATTTTGTCGATAGTTTAACTCAAGGGGGTTTCACCTTCACTAACCCCAATGCAACACAGACTTGTGGCTGCGGTAAGTCTTTCGCTACAGCAAACTGCGGCAGCCAAGCTGCTTCTTGTGGCTAAAAAAAGCTTTGATTTTTAATGGTTATTCCTTCTAAAAACACAAGGAATAAATTGTTAAAAATTAATGGTAAATGTTCGTATGTTTAAGGAGAACACTGAATGACTACAACCTACAAAGTTCGTCTCATAAAAACTGCCAAAAAGAAAAATAAAGAGACGGGCAAAAAAGAACAGATAACTGAATTGGATATCAGCTTAGATGTTCCAGAAGATGAGTACATCCTTGAAGCATTTGAAGATGCCATTAACGACGATCAGATTGAGTATCCTGATGGTCTTGATGAGTTACCTTCTTCTTGTCGAGCAGGTTCTTGTTCTAGCTGTCTTGGTAAGATTGTAGAAGGAGAAGTTGATCAAGAAGATCAAAGCTTTTTGGATGACGACCAATTAGAGCAAAAATGGGTACTTCTTTGTGTTGCCAAACCAAAATCTGATTGTACCATTAAAACCCACCAAGAAGCTTATCTACCATAAACTTGTGACCTATTTTCCTCATCCATCTGCTGAGGAAGTCGTGGCAAATGCCACGACTTCCTATCCCTAATTCAAACTTTTAAGGGAAAGATTTTATGGGTACTCTTCAACAACAAAATAAATCGCTTTCTCTGAGGTTGACTATGAATTTAAGGTGGAAAACATTTATTTATAAAACCGCATTTTGGATGATGGGGGAGATTGTTCTTAATCTCTTGGGTTTGGATAATGTGGCCGATTATAGCGAGTTTCTTTTTGGCCATGAATTAGAATTATCTAAAAAGAATCATAAAACGGTTAAACTATCTTGTCTTAAGCCAAAATATTGTGACAAAATTCAGGAAAGTTGTCCTGTGGATGAAGTTGCTTTACAGTTTTCAGACTCTCCAATTGAAGATTGTATTACCAATCATCGGGTTTTCTTTAAGAAATGTACAAAAATAAAACATTATTGTATTAAGGCTTCTTTATTTTCTGATTTATCCTACAATTTGAAATGGGAGAGTTGTAGCCGTGATTCGTGAAAGATTAGTCCAAAAATATCGAGATTTAGTTAGTTATTCTTATCCTTATATTAATTCACTATTAAATGACTGTTATATTCACATTATTGATGGTTGTCTTAATCCTGTTTCTCCCCCCTACTATTATTTGAGTATCTACTATGTCGGGAAAACAGGAAAAGAAGTTATTTCATATCAAGAACAATTACGAAAAATTGCTAAAACTTTTGGCATGATTGATATCGTTTTTGTCGATGCTAAAAGACTAATTCGTGACCCAGTATCAAGACTTAAAATAGAAAATCCTCGTCTTTGGTTAGAACTTTATTGGATCTCTAGTAAAGTAACAACTAACTTAGATTGATCATTAATTATACTTATTGATTAATTGTCCATTATATATTCTTGAAAATAAATAATTTTCAAAAAAAAATTGATAATTATTTAAGTTATGTATCTCTAGTTACTGTTTAAAATCAAGAAAAAAAATACACTGGTAACAAGGTACAAAAAAGACAGATGAAGTGTAATCAATGTCCTGATAGTTGTCAACAAAAATCCCAAACTTCTAACAGTTTCTGGCAAAATTTCTTACCTGAGTCTCTGAGGGCTAAATCTTCAAAAGTTATTTCTGAAGGAACCATGGCCTTAGTGGGTTGTCCAAACGTGGGTAAGAGTCTTTTATTTAATATTTTAACTGGGGGTTATACCACAGTTTCTAACTATCCAGGAACCACTGTAGAAGCCGCTCGTAATTATATCAAAATTGCGGGAAAAACTATCACTCTTATTGATACACCAGGGATGTATTCTCTGATGCCAATGACAGAAGAAGAACGATTTTCTCGGGAGTTATTATTTCGAGAACCTTTAGATTTAGTAGTTCATGTTATTGATGCCAAAAATCTCAGTCGAATGTTAAATCTAACATTTCAACTAATAGAAACTCAAGTTCCCATTTTACTCGCTGTTAACATGATTGATGAAGCAGAAAAACTAGGAATTTGGGTGAACGAAAAGCAATTAGAAGCATCCTTAGGTATCCCTGTTGTCACCTTATCTGCTGCCCAAAAACGAGGCATAAAAGGTTTAACCACTAAAATGGCTAACTATGTCCACATTCCTGCGCTATCCTACAGCTATTGAAGAAGGAATCACTAAAATAGAGTGTCTTCTAGAGAGCGATCATAACGTTCTGAAAGGAGCCATTGAACCGTTGATATCTCGGCGTTCTTTAGCTATTTTATTACTACAAAAAGACCCTTTATTATGGCAAAAGGTTCGTCAAGAAGAACCCCATTTTGAAGCCATTGAAATGGTGGTGGAGTCCGTTCAATGTCAATTTAGTGATCCTTTAGTTTTAGTGATAGCTAAAACACGCCATCAAACTGCCAAAAAATTTGAAGAATTAGCCATTGTAAAAATCAAAAAAAAGTCAACGGAAAGCGAAGAATTTTTTCATCGTTTAACCGTTAATCCTATTACGGGTTTTCCTATTCTTTTTCTGATTATTTATTTGGGAATATATAGATTTGTCGGTTGTTTTGGTTCTGGGGTTTTAGTTAATCACTTTCAAGAGGTTTTTGTACAGCAAATTAACCCCTTAATTGACGGGATAGCTGCTCGTTTATTACCCTGGACAATTTTGCAAGATTTAGTGGCCAAGGAACAGGGAATTTTAACTTTAGGAATACGTTATGTAATTACTATTATTTTTCCCATTACTACTACATTCTTTTTGCTTTTTTCTCTTGTTGAAGAAAGTGGTTATTTGCCAAGAGTTTCTCTGCTAATCGATCATTTGTTCAAAATGATTGGTTTATCGGGTCGTTCGATTATTCCTTTAATTTCAGGGTTAAGTTGTAGCAGTACCGGCTCATTAGTAACCCGTAACATCGAAAGTAAAAGAGAACGTTTTATTGTCTCTTTACTGTTAGCATTAGTCATTCCATGTTCAGCACAACTGGGGATTTTTATTGGCCTACTTTCTCAAAATTTTACTGCTTTAATGATTTGGGCAATTTTTATGGCTTTTATTTTCGCCATTATTGGTTCATTAACCGCCAAAGCATTACCAGGAAGTTTGTCTTATTTCTACATGGAAATTCCTCCCTTACGCTTGCCTCATATTCGCTCAACTTTAACGAAAACATACAGTAGAGTTCGTTGGTATTTGAGTGAGGTTATTCCTTGGTTTATTTTCGCTTCAGTTATAATTTGGTTTGGTAATTTAATTGGCTTATTTCCTTTTTTAGTGCATGGTTTAGAACCAATTATACTCAAATTAGGACTGCCACCAGAAGCCTCAACTATGTTTATTTATGGCTTTTTTCGGCGAGATTATGGAGCAGCGAAAATGTTCGATTTACATCATGCTGGAGTCTTAGAAGGTAGACAATTAGTGGTTGCTGCTGTAACATTAACTCTCTTTATTCCTTGCTTATCTCAGTTTAAGTTTATGCTCAAAGAAAGAGGATTAAAAACAACTATTGCTTTGAGTAGTTTGGTGGTTGTTTTTGCTTTTTCTATTGGTTATTTATTGAACAAAATATTAGTTATTTCGGAGATTATTTAATCATGATTGCTCAAACATTTACTTTTGAATCTTCGGCCTTAAATCTCATGAAAGAAAAGGAAAGAGGGGTAATCACTCAGTTCAGAAAAAACGATGAAAATTTACTGAAGAAACTTATTGCTATTGGCATAATGCCAGGACTTTCTATTAGCTTAGAACAAAAATTTCCTTCTTATGTTGTTAAAATTAATGGCACAAGAATAGCTTTAGATAAGTCTATTGCTAAAGCTATTTATGTCAGAAAAACAAAGTGAGTTCGGAGTTCGGAGTTCGGGGTTCGGAGTTCGGAGTTCGGAGTTAAAATTTTAACTGTTTATGGTAGTTAATCTACTGAATTTATCTCAATCAAACTCGGTCTACATTATCGGTATTAGGAAGTATTATGAATCTTGATTTTTCTCCGATTTGGATATCATTAAAAACCGCAGCTTTGGCAACCCTGATCGCCTTTTTTATAGGAGCGATCGCCGCTCGGACTATGTTTAAATATCGGGGAAAAGGAAAAGGCTTAATCGATGGTATTTTCACCGCTCCGTTGGTGCTGCCACCAACTGTTGTGGGCTTTTTTCTCCTATTGTTACTGGGAAAATATGGACCAATCGGTAGATTTTTAAGATTATTTGATGTTACTATAATATTTACATGGTATGCTGCGGTAATTGCGGCTACAGTTGTCGCCTTCCCTTTGATGTATAAAACTGCATTGGGAGCGTTTCAACAGATAGATATCAACCTCTTAGCCTCTGCAAGAACCCTGGGTGCTACAGAATGGCAAGTGTTTTGGCGAATTTTACTGCCTTTAGCCAGACCTGGCCTAATTTCGGGAGTATTACTAGCATTTGCTCGCGCTTTAGGAGAATTTGGTGCTACCCTGATGTTAGCAGGGAGTATTCCAGGCAGAACCCAAACTATCCCCATTGCCATATTTTTCGCTGCCGAAAGCGGGAATATGTCACAAGCCATGTTATGGGTTTCCGTGATGTTAGTATTATCCTTAACCATTGTGGTTGGGGTCAACTACTGGAACGACCATCGTCCCCATCAACGGAGGTCAAAACGGGCAAAAGAAGGCCATCTCACCCTAGTCGATGAAAGTTTACTTCCTTGGGATAATCCTGTCGCCCCCTTAACCTGGGAATCAAACAGTACAAATATTTTACCTGATCCCATTGAACTAATAGTTGATATACAGAAAAAATTACCCGAATTTACCCTAAATGTTTCCTTTTCCAGTAATCAATTACCATTAGGACTATTAGGAGGTTCAGGAGCAGGAAAAAGCTTTATTTTACGCTGTATTGCTGGTTTAGAAACCCCCGATGAAGGTTGTATTATCCTCAATGGTCGGGTTTTATTCGACTCCCGTAGAGGTATAAATGTACCTATCCGCGATCGCAGAGTTGGTTTCTTATTCCAAAACTATGCCCTATTTCCCCATCTCACTGTTGCGCAAAATATCGCCTTTGGCTTCCCCAAAACCCTCTCATCCCTTGCCATTCGTCAACGGGTGGAAAAACAACTAATTGCGGTACAATTACAAGGGTTAGGAGATCGCTATCCGCAAGAACTATCGGGAGGACAACAACAAAGAGTGGCTTTAGCCAGAGCCTTAGCTAGTGAACCCGATATTTTGCTCCTAGACGAACCATTTTCCGCCCTAGACACCTATTTACGGGATCAACTAGAAAAACTGCTCAGACTCAGTTTAACCCATTTTCCAGGGGCAACCTTATTCGTCTCCCATAACCTGGAAGAAGCCTATCGTCTTTGTCCCAACCTCTTAATTTTAGACGAAGGAGAGATTATTGCCCAGGGTCCCAAACAAGACATATTCGACGTACCGCGATATTTTCGGGTTGCCCAACTCACCGGTTGTAAAAACTTTTCTCGCGCCCTTATTCAGTCAGAAAATACCATCACGGCCCTTGACTGGGGATGTACCCTACGAGTCAACGAACCCATCCCCGAGAGTTTAGCCCACGTTGGTATTCGCGCCCATCACCTCATTTTTACAGGGTTAACAGAGCAACAAACTCGCTCTCCTCACAACATTTTTGCTGCTTGGCTAACCACCACCAGCGAAACCCAACACAGAATGACATTATACCTGAAGTTAAATTCTGCCCCTACCAGTCCCTTCGACTATCACCTACAAGTTGAAGTGTTCAAAGACACCTGGAATGCTCTACAAAAAGTGTCTTATCCCTGGCATATACAACTTCACTCTACTCGCCTCATGTTACTACAGAATTCAAGCGGTTCCGTATCTCTTGAATATCAACCCAGTCATCTTTCAAGCATGACTAGGGATGATTAGTCCCATCAACAACTATCCTAATAAAATAGGAGAACACTTATTATGGCAAGTTTAACTGGCCTAACTTTTGCTAAACTCGAATGGATTCCTAAATTTGTTGAAGCTATCAACAAAGAAACCTGCCTTGGTTGCGGACGTTGTTTCAAAGTCTGTGGTCAAAACGTCTTAGCTTTAATGGGCGTTAACGAAGAGGGTGAGTTTGTCGATGAAGACGACGACGACGACGATATTGAACGTCAAGTTATGATTGTTGCAAATAAAGACAACTGCATCGGTTGTGAAGCTTGCGCTCGTATTTGTCCCAAAAAATGCTACACTCACAGTCCTTTACCTGCTTAAGTGTACTAAGTTAAGTTGGGTTGCGCTTCGGCGCAGCCTTCTTTTGAGAAGGAAAAAATAAAAAGGCAAGTGGCAATATTAAGATTGATTCCACATTTCTTGTATTTTTGTTTTAATATTTTGCCAATCACTTGATTCTAACTGCCCTAAGCGTCGGTTTATCAAAGACTTTGCTAAAGTATTAATTTTATGTAATCTAACTGTTGAAGGTTTTAATAATCCTGCTTTTTGCCATTCGTTAATATAAACATCAAAATCGGTATAATGTGGTTTACTGGTAATTCTGGCAACGATTATATCCTCATCACCTGTATCTAACAAAACTAACCCTGGACGACGTTTTCTCTCTGTTGTTTCAGTAAAGAAAAACTCGACTAATATAATTTCTCCAAAAAAATAATTATCCATGAATCAAATTTGATTATAAATTTCATCTTCTTGGCTATAATCAGCAAAAAATTGTTCTGCTGCTAAACGTGACCAATCTTGATTTTCTGTGTTTTCTATCGGGGAATTTTCATTGACTAAAATAATAACTCTTACTTCTTGATTAGGTGGTAATTTGTGACGTAAATTTTCAGGTTGTTCTAATTTACCATCAGGGGAAATTTTTGTATTAAATTCGTAAGCTTTCATTTTAGTAACTAATAAATGATTATATTATTTAATTGTAGATGATAATTAAAAATTATTCAACCCCTACAGAAATCAGTTAAACTATTATAGGGAAAAAGCATTAGAAAATAATTTACACCTTCACAAAAAATTATCACCCCGAACTCCTAACTCCTAACTCCGAACTCCTAACTCATCTCATCAAGCATTTTCTGATAATTCTCTCGTACTTTAATAGTCGAAGGATTTTCATTACCTAAGACAGTTTCAAAGATGTTTATAGCATCTATATAGAGAGGTTTAGCTGCTTCATATTTTCCTTGTATTCTGTATAGTTGTGCTAAATTATTCATACTCAGAGCAACATCGATATGTTCCTCCCCTAAAAGCTTTTTCTTCATTGCTAAAGCATCTACATAGAGAGGTTCGGCTGCTTCATATTTTCCTTGTGTTTTGTACAGTGCTGCTAAATTATTGATACTACCAGCAACATCGGGATGTTCCTCCCCTAAAAGCTTTTTTGTCATGGCTAAAGCATCTACTAAAATAGGTTCGGCTGCTTCATATTTTCCTTGTGAATAGTACAGCAAAGCTAAATTATTCATACTCAGAGCAACATCAGGATGTTCCTCTCCTAAAAGCTTTTTCTTCATTGCTAAAGCATCTACTAAAAGAGGTTCGACTGCTTCATATTTTCCTTGTGTTTTGTACAGTTCTGCTAAATTATTCATATTCACAGCAACATAGGGATGTTCCTCCCCTAAAAGCTTTTTCCACATTGCTAAAGCATCTACTAAAAGAGGTTCTGCTGCTTCATATTTTCCTTGTGAATAGTACAGTGCTGCTAAATTATTCATACTCAGAGCAACATCGATATGTTCCTCCCCTAAAAGCTTTTTCATCATGGCTAAAGCATCTACATAGAGAGGTTTGGCTGCTTCATATTTTCCTTGTAAATCGTACAGTGCTGCTAAATTATTCATACTCAGAGCAACATAGGGATGTTCCTCCCCTAAAAGCTTTTTTCTCATGGCTAAACCATCTACTAAAAGATGTTCTGCTGCTTCATATTTTCCTTGTGTTTTGTACAGTTCTGCTAAATTATTCATACTCACAGCAACATCGAGATGTTCCTCCCCAAAACGCTGTTTACAAACCGATAAACAGTCTTTATACCATGTTTCTGCTTCTTGATAATTAGTTTGTCCTTGATAAAATATTCCCAGCCCACTAAACGGCCGCTTAATATCTTTATCATCAATATTATCTCTCATTACTGTTGCTATCATCTCCAGATGAGGGACAGCAATGGTAAATTTTTTAATGTCTTTTAAGGTTGGAGTATCATTGATAGACTTAGCAACAGGAATCAAACTTTTACAAAATTTATGTTTTAATACTTCTCTATCTTCTAAACTAATAAAATTACTATTATCTTTATTAAATAAAATACGCTTTATAAAATATACTAAAAAACTAAGGCAGCGACAAATGTTGACTAAAAATTTTTCTCTACTATCATAAGTGTATTTGGTATTATTTAACTTGCTTTTAAAGTAATAACTAATCAGGGGATGATAACTATATAAAGGTTTCGCCTTAGCATTTTCTTGACGATAATCTAGTAAAGTTAAAAATGCAAGTTGGTATAAATGATTAATAATCAAATAATAGATAATGCAAATTACTTTTTTATTAGTTTGTTTACTGGTTTGTAAAAGATTGAAGTTTTGCAGTTCTTCTTCTCTTAATTTTTCTAATTCTTCAATTTCCTCCTCTGCATCATCATTAGGATATAAATGACTTAATTCTACCCATGACCAATCAAATAATTCCGAACCAAATAAACTGAGATAACAGCCTAATTTTTTCCCTTCTGGTGATAGTTTTTCCCAAGATAATTCAAACGCTGAAGCAATTCCTAATTGCGCTGTCATATCTGCTTGATTATCTTTAGGGTCTAATAATGCTCTTGCTTGTAATTGTTTTTGATTGAGTCGTTGTAAAGCTTTACTTAAACTTAGATTCTCATAAATAATTAAATACCGTCCCACCAATTCTAATCCTAACGGTAAATAACCCAACCATTGACATAATTCCTGTGCTGTTTCTAATTCATTATTAACCCTTTCTTCTCCAATAATTTGTTTTAATAAATTTAAAGCTTCTGGTGGTTTTAATACTTCTAACTCTAACTTTTGTAACCGTCCTAACTTCTGGCGACTGGTAACAATAACCTTAAACTTTTCATTTTTTGCAGGTAAACTATCCTTGATATTCTTGTAATTTTCTACATTATCAAAAATCAGCAAAACATTACCTTCTTGCCAATGACTCCAACAATATTGTAGACGTTCATTGATCGTTTTTAAGTGATCAGGAATAATAACATTAACCGATGATTGAGCAAAAGAAATAATTTGTCCCGAAACATCACTATTGCTTCTATTTGCTTCTACCCAACAGATACCACCTTGATATTTTTGTTGATATCTGAGAGCATATTGTAGAGCTAATTCTGTTTTTCCTACACCTCCCATACCTATTACCGAAGTAATAGCTAATGGTTGATTATTGCTCAAAAGTTCATCAATTTTTTCTAACTCTTTTACCCTACCCACAAAAATCTCTGTCCCAGTATAAGGGATATTTTCAGGTATTCCTGTTATCTTTTGAGGGGGTGCTAATGCTTGATTAATAGTAATTTGATCAGCAATAAAGTTTTTAATTGTGCCTTGATTATTGTCTTGATTAATATTCATAATATTTGTGCATTATTCTTTTTCATTAACAGTCATAGTTTCTGCATTATAGTTTTTGATTGTTCCTTGATTATGATTTGCTTGGAAGGAATTTTTACCATAAAAGTTCGTAATATTAGCATCTTTTCCTTCATTGTTTAATGCTTGATTAATCTCATCATAGAGACGTTTAACTTCTTCTCTAAAGTCTTTATTTTGTCTCAGTTCGCTTTCTAAATAAAATCGAATGGTTTCTAAATCTTTATCCTCATCTGACCCTTTCTCTAACTCAGTTAAAACTTGTGGGTTAGACTTTAATCTTCCCCTAACCATATTTCCTAATGTATTAATCTTTTTAAGGGTTGCTTCCGTTGCTTTTTCAACCACTGTTGTTGAAGCAGTTGTAAAAACAAACCCGACAATAGATGTAGCTAAAACAGTTAAAGATACTGGTTCTACCATGAGCATTTCATAAATTAATATATTGATTATTATATCTTATTTGATTATTTCTTGGCCCAGTGAGTATTTTTGTGAGCATAGTTATTCTCAATATATATGTTAGATAACTGTAGCAGTGCATCAACATTGTAGGTTGGGTTAAGGAACGAAACCCAACAATATTATGAATTATTTAATTACTTTAATTCTATTGAAAATTTCAGAGAATTATCCTATCTGAGAATATATAATATATTTAGAGCCTAAATGTATATGTTAGATACTAACATTTGTATTTATATCATTTGTACCTCACAAGTATGGGAACTGGTATAATAAGAGAATTAACTTAAAGAAAGAAAACTATGATTGAATCTCTAAATAAAGTGATGACAAAACTTGAGCAGTTACCTGAATCTGAACAAGAAAGAATTGCTCAAATAATTCTTAATGAAGTAGAAAAACAAGAGTTAATAGTATTATCTTCTACCTGGAAAGACTTTTTTGAGACAACTCCTTTACCCTCGGAAGATTTTATGGAAAAAAGAATTGATTTACCTCCTCAAACTAGAGAGGAGTTATTCTAAATGTATATGTTAGATACTAACATTTGTATTTATATCATTAAAAAGCGTCCACCCAAAGTATTGAGTCGTTTTCAAACTATTTCTTCTGAAGATTTATATCTTTCTGTGATGACTGTAGCTGAATTACAATATGGTGTACATAAATCTAATGCTAAAAGTAAAAATCAAGCGATTTTAGATGATTTTATCTCACGCTTGCAAGTTTTACAATGGGAAGAAACAGCAGTGCAATACTATAGCAAAATTCGTAATTATTTAGAAGCAAAAGGGACTCCTATTGGTAACATGGATATGTTGATTGCAGCACATTGTCAAAGTAAAAATTACATTTTAGTTACCAATAATGTCCGAGAGTTTGAAAGAATTCCCGATCTAAAAATAGAAAACTGGATTTAGTGCCATCTCTAATGCTTTAATTCTTTTTAAAATTTCAGACAATTCTCCGATCTTAGAAGATAATATATATAAATGATACCGCTTAATATTATGAATCAACTTTCTTGGTATGATGCTTCAGAAGAAGTGAAAGAGTTATTAGTATTAGCAACAGATAACTGGGAAGATAGCAGTTTATCTGAACAATATATTAACCAAGCATTAGAAAAAGCAGGGGATAATATTGATGTTTTGGTAGGTGCGTATCGTTTCTTTTTCTACAAAAATAAGCCAGAACTTGCCCTAAAAATTGCCAAAAAAGTCTTAAGTATTATCCAAGAAAAAGAAAATTTACCTTTAGAATGGGAACAACTACAACCTATTTTAAAGGAACGTCAAAAAGAAGAAAGCATAAGACTTTATCTTAATGCTTATGCTTCTCAAGGTTATATCTTAGCAAAAATGGGTGAAATTGAAGCAGCAAAACTAATTACAGAACGAGTTCAAATAATTGATGAAAATCGGGAATCTTGTGCTACAACAGTATTTGAAGTATTAACAAAAGACCCCGATGAAGATGATGACTAAATAATATAAATTTCAAAAAGTAGGGGTTAACGGCCGTTAACCCCTACAATGTAAGCATCTATAATCTAAGTGAATGAAAATTGTGTAAGCTGTTTAATATTAAACAGTTTGTGACTCTTTAAAACGGGCGTTGACTTCATCCCAATTGATGGTATTCCACCAAGCATCCACATAGCTTCCTCGAGCATTGTTATATTTAAGATAATAAGCGTGTTCCCACACATCAGTACCTAAAATGGGATATTTTCCTTCCATAATAGGGTTATCTTGTCCTGCTGAATTAGTAATTTCTAGACGACCATTTTTATCTCTAACTAACCAAACCCAACCACTACCAAAACGTTTAAAAGCTTCAGCTTTAAATTGTTCCTTAAACTCCTCAAAACTACCAAAAGAATCATTAATAGCTTTAGCAAATTCCCCATTGGGTTCACCACCACCATTAGGAGTCATAATAGCCCAGAATACAGTATGGTTGTAATGACCACCACCATTATTACGAATTGAAGTGCGAATATCTGAGGGCATATTATCAATATTTCCTAGTATTTGTTCGAGGGTTTTTCCTTTTAATTCGGGGTGTTCTTCTATGGTTTTTTTGAACTTTTTGAGATATCCTCCATGATGCCCAGTATAGTGAATTTCCATAGTTTTAGCATCGATAAAAGGCTCTAAAGCATTGTAATCATAAGGTAAAGGAGCTTGAATAAATTCTCCATTAGGAGCTTGGGCTATTTGACTAACTCTAGTAGTATAGGATGGAACGGCTGAGTAAACTGTGGAATTATTGAAGTTACCCCAAAGACAGCAAATTAGAATTGCAATGCCAAAAAATAAGAAATTAAACCTGTTGCTAATTCTCATACAAAACCTCTTTTTGATTATCGTGAATTTGAGCAAATATCAGCTATTTTAATTACTAAATTAGGCGACATATTAACATTGAACAACAGAGATTATAACTAAGTAGCGAATACATTATTTCCCAAACCTGTTAAATCTATTGAGAAAATTGTAGATATTTAATTAATTAATGAATAATGATAATTATTTTTCTTAATTTGGGAATACTAAGATGATAAGAACTCAAGTTATTAATTGATATAGCAGTCAAAAATTAGTTAGGATTTTCTTTATACTTTAGCTGTCATTCCGAGGTACGAGGAATCTCTTTAAGGTTCTAACCATAATGCGTAGTGCTATACTATAATCATTAATTTTTAAAGTACTATTAGATGGCATTTTATTCTAATTTATGCTAGGCTATATAACTATTAAAATTTTTGATAATCAAAGAGCAAAATGGAAAAAACGTTTGATGCTTTTATTTCTTATGGACGTGCAGATAGTAAAGCTTTTGCCACAAAAATTTATGAACAATTAACAGCAAAGGGGTTTAAAGTTTGGTTTGATCAAAATGATATTCCCTTAGCTGTGGACTTTCAAGAACAAATTAATGATGGTATAGAAAAAGCACACAATTTTATTTTTATAATAGCACCTCATTCCGTTAATTCTGAATATTGTCTCAAAGAAATTAATCTTGCTGTTAAATATAATAAACGCATTATTCCTTTACTTCACGTAGAAAGAATTACTCAAGAAATTTATCAACAAAGAAACCCGAATAAAACAGAAAAAGACTGGCAAAAACATCAAGCTAAGGGACTCCATTTAACTTATGGTAATCCCAAGATGCACGAGATTATATGTAAAATAAACTCTCTTAATTTTGGAGAAAATGAAGATATTTTTGACAGTAAATTAAAAAAGTTAGTAGCAACAATTCACGAAAATAAAGATTACGTAGAACAACATACAAACTATTTAATACAAGGTTTAGAATGGACAATAAATCAACAGCAAACTAATTATTTATTAGTAGGAGAAGAAAGAAAAAAAGCAACAAATTGGTTATTGAAAAAATTTGAAGAATTACCCCCTTGTACTCCCAGTGATATTCACTGTGAATTTATTAGCGAAAGTATTAAAAATGCTAATAATTTAATGACAGATGTTTTCTTAGCTTATGCAGAACAAGATGAGGACATTAAAGAGAAGATCCGTAAAAGCTTAATGCGAGAAAGTTTAACAGTTTGGACAAATAAGACAGATATAAAAACAGGAATTACTTTTCAAGAAGCCATTAATCAAGGAGTAGAAGAAGCAGATAACTTTGTTTATTTAATTTCTCCACATAGTATAGAATCGGAATATTGTCAACAAGAATTAGCCCATGCTTTTGCCAATAATAAACGAATTATTCCCTTATTAATCCAAGAAATAGAGTTAGACTCAATTCCTTCTCAGGTGAGAGAATTACAATTTATAGATTTTACAGCATATCAACAAGAAGAAAAATATCAAGAAAGCATTACTCAATTATTGAAAGAATTAAAACAAGATTCTCATTATTATGAAAAACATAAAAGCTTGTTAGTCAAAGCCTTAAAATGGCAACGACAAAATTATAACTCAAGTTTATTACTGCGAGGTTATAACTTACAACACTTTGAGGCTTGGTTAAAAACAGCACAAATAAGAAATGAACATCCTTCCATACCCTTACAAGAAAAATTTATTAATGCCAGTTTAAAGCAACCAGAAAAAGCATCCTTAGAAGTCTTTATTTCTTATTCTCGGACAGACTCAGACCTAGCCCGAAAATTAAACGATCGCTTACAAGAATTAGGGAAAACAACTTGGTTTGATCAAGAAAATATTGCCACAGGAACCGACTTTCAACAAGAAATTTATCGAGGCATTGAAAGTTCTGATCACTTCTTATTTATTATTTCTCCTAAGTCCATTAATTCCCCATATTGTGCCGATGAAGTGGAATATGCTCAAAAATTGGGGAAACGCTTTGTTACTATTTTGCATCGTCCTTTATCCGCTAAGGATAAACAAAAATTACATCCCACTTTAAAAAGTATAGAATGGCTGAATTTTAATCAACATGGAGGGGAATTTGCAGCTAATTTTAACGAGTTAGTGAGGACATTAGACACAGATAGAGATCATGTTAGAAGTCATACAGAATGGTCACAAAAAGCATTAAAGTGGCAGCAAATGGAGCAAGATGAAGCCTTATTGTTGCGCGGTAGTGAGTTAAATATTGCCAAAAATTGGTTATCTGAGGCACAAAAAAATAATAAACAACCTGCTGCCACTGAGTTACAACAACAGTTTATTGGGGCGAGTCAGGAATTAAGCGATCGCCTGTTAAAAGAGAAAAAACAACGTAAAAGAAATGAGACGATAGCAGTTGTTGCTGCGTTTTTCCTCCTTACTTCATTCAGCATCTTTGCAGGTTTTCAGTGGCGGAAAGCGACAATATCTCAGATTGAGGCTTTGAGACAATCGACACAACTGAACAGGCAATCCAATCAAGACATAGAAGCATTGCTAGACTATTTAAAGATAGTAAAGTTACTCAATAGTGGACTGTTGAAGTTATTCAAACCCCATGAAGAACTCAAAAATCTTAGACAAGCGATACCAAAAGTAGTTTATACAACGCGAGAATTCAACCGATTGGAAACAGATGGGTTGCCAGTTCACACAGTCGATTTTCAGTCCATTGTAGACAGTGAGATGATTATTACTCAGGATACTCGGGGAATATCCCTATGGCATTTAGATGGCAAACTGAAGCAAAAATATACTTGGAAGGAAGTCGACGCTATATTAGAGCAGTCAGATGGCAATCTTTACCAAACACTTAAAGAAAAGTATTTACTTCCCGTATTTTCTTTTAGCCCTGATGGCAAGATGTTAGCTCAGTACAATGAGCATGGAAAAGTCTTTGTATTGAATAATGATGGAACTTTACATAAAACCTTTCAAGCCTCTAACAGAATGATAACCGAAATCAAATTCAGTCCCGATAGTCGGATAATTGCTACGGCAAGTTGGGACAGTGAGGTTAAACTGTGGAATTTAGATGGGACTTTGTCTAAAAAATTACAAGGACATTCCGAATCAGTTAATGGGTTAGATTTCAGCAGTGACGGAGAGATCATTGCTACGGCGAGTAATGACAAAACAGTTAAACTCTGGAATCTAGATGGTAGCTTGCTAAAAACTCTTAAAGGACATCAAGCAGAGGTTTGGGGTGTTAGTATTAGCCCTGACAGTCAGATGATTGCTACAGCGAGTAATGATGGAACAGTTAAACTCTGGAACCGCAAAGGTACTTTGCTAAAAACGTTTGAAGGACATCAAAATGTAGTGAGGGCTGTAGGATTTAGTAGGGATGGTAAGGTTCTCGCATCGGCAGGTGATGATGGTACGGTGAAACTCTGGCAACTACCAGGTACGCCTTTGACACGTTTAAACCATACTTTAGATGAAGTTCACACGGTAAGTTTTAGCCCTGATAGCCAGAAACTGGCTACCACTAGAGGACATGGTCATGCAACTTTTTGGGACAAGGATGGCATGAAACTCGAAACTAAACAAAAGCACTATGGACCAATTAGTATCTTAAAGTTTAGTCCTGATGGCAAGTTGATTGTCTCAGCTGCTGGGGATAGAAGTGTGAGAGTTTCTCTCGCTGATGGTTCCTCTTCATTTCTTTTAGAAGGGCATATAGGGGAAGTGACCCAACAAGAAGTTCTGGCCGTGAGTTTTAGCCCGAATAGTCAAATATTTGTTCTTGGGGATATTAAAGGGAAGATTAAAATCTGGGGACGAGATCGTACCTTACAGAAAACTGTTGAGGGACATAATGGGAGAATTTGGGAAGTCAGTTTTAGTTCTGATGGTGAAGTGTTTGCTTCAGGAAGTGATGATGGAACAGTAAAACTCTGGAACAGAGACGGCTCTTTCAATAGAACGATTTTAGAACATGATCATCGCGTTTTTGGAGTCGCTTTCAGTCCTGAGCAAAACCGAAACAAGCAAATAATTGCTGTAGCAGTTGCCAACGGGACAGTCAAACTCTTCAACAGAGATGGCATCGAAATAAAAACATTTCAAGCCCATGATCGTATAGTGAGTGCGGTCGCTTTCAGTCCCAATGGTGAGCTAATAGGAACAGTCGGTTATGATAAAACGGTGAAATTATGGAACAGAGATGGCACCTTGCATAAAACTTTTTATGGTCATGACGATGATGTGAAAACATTAGCTTTTAGCCCTGATGGCAAGACACTTGCTTCAGTTAGTAAGGATAATACAGTTAATCTTTGGAATTTGGATGCAGGGCTAGATTTAGATAGTCTCTCAGAATATACTTGTGATTGGCTCAGAAATTATTTAGAGCATCATCCTAATCTTAAGGAGGAAGAGAGAAAATTATGTGATGGGATAGGTGAGGAGAAATAGTTCACCATTAGATAAACAGATTATGTGTCTAATTGATGGAAAATACCCTTTTGCAAAGAATAACCCTTGAGGAAATTATTCAATGGATAAACTAGAAAAATACCAACAAATTATTGATATTTCAGTTTATTATGAATTACAAAATTGCAAATTGATCGAGGTGAAATTAAATAAAAAACAAGTTCTCTGCATTTTATTGGCTTCAATGGTGGCATTAGGCTACCTTTTGGCTTAAATTTAGATCAATCCCATCAAGAATAGGAAAAGAATGGCCTAAACGAAACCCTAAAATAATCCAACCTTCAAGGGCATCTTGTAAATCTTCTCGACAACCTTCTAAGGTATTACCATTACCCCAAACCCCCTCACATTCAGCAATTTCTCCATAGAAAGTTCCATCCTCAAGCAATTCGTACTTTGCTTTTTCCATTGCTGTAGCAATATATTTAGTTAACATGGAATTAAAACTAATGAAAGCTAATATCTATGATAGTATTTTGACATAAAAAATACAAAAAAAAGCTTAAGAATTATCCAAGAAACCGAAAACTTAGCACTAGAATGTAAAGCACACACTACATTGCAACTCTTATCCCTCATATTTTAAGGAGACACCATGACAGAATCTCGTCGAGAACAATATTTTAATTTAATCGATCAATTAATGCGTTGTCCCAATGGAGAAGAACCCAAATTATTAACCGAAAATAGTGAATTATTGGATCAAGGTTTTATAGAATCTTTAGTCCAAGTTTCTACTATGATGGCCCACGAAAATAACCCCGATGGTGCTAAATTTTTAATTCATGTTGCCCGTCAATTAGCAAAAGAATTAGGACTTTATCCTGAAGTTCCAGTTAATAGTTAAAATAGTTAACAGTGATCCGTAAATTGTAAACAAAACTGCTTACTGATCACTGGTAACTGATAACTGATAACTGTATCAATTGATTATGTTAAAGAATATTCTCTCAATTTTTCTCCAGCCAAATTGTCCTCTATGTGAAAGAGCAACCACCGAAGAAATTTGTAATTATTGTCAGAAACAACTTAAAAGTTGTCAATTAAAAGAACCTAAAAAATTTTGGCAAGGAGACTTACCCTTATTTGTTTGGGGAGAATACGACGGTAAATTAAAACAGGCGATCGCAGCTTTAAAATACGATAAAAATCCTCAAATTGGAGAACTTTTAGGCTTTTTATTAGCAGAAAGTTGGCAAAAATACTCTTTAATTAATACTAAAATAAAACCTTTAATTATTCCCATTCCTCTCCATAAAAGCAAAGAAAAAATCAGAGGATTTAATCAAGCAGACATCATAGCAAGAGGATTTTGTCAAGTAACGAAATATCCTTTAAATACACAAGGTTTAATAAGAATACGTCAAACCAAAGCAATGTTTAGGTTGAATTTTGAAGAAAAAGAAAACAATATAAAAGGAGCATTTAAACTAGGAAAATCTCTAGAAAATAATTCCTTATCCAGACCAGTTTTATTAGTTGATGATATTTATACCACAGGAACAACAGTTAAAGAAGCTGCTAGAATTTTACGCAATAAAGGAATTAAAGTGTTAGGGGTGCTTGCCGTTTCTACGCCCCGTCATCTATAATATATCCCTACGCATTAAAGTTAGGACATTTTATTTATTTCTGTTGCCTGTTTCCCTATTCCCTGTTCCCTAAAACAAAAATATATGTGTCCTAACAATTTTTTGTAATGCTATAAGTCAGGTTCAGGTGAATACTAATAAAAAAATATTAACTGTTTTACCTAATTTTAAACCCATGATTAAACCAAAAAAAATATATATTACCTTACTGATTGGCAGTTGTTTTTCCTTGGGAAATATCGCTTTAAATTTTGCAGAGAGTTTCGCTCAAGAAAACCCAGAAATACCTCAAGAAAACATTTTAGAAGATTCAGAAGAAACCCCATTATTAACAGCTAAAGACTGGTATAACAAAGGTTTTGATGAAATCGAAGCCAGGAACTATCAAGGAGCGATCGCAGCTTTTTCTGAGTCCATAAAACTCGACCAAACCGATGCAGATACTTATTATAATCGGGGTTATTCTTACCTACTTTTAGAGCAGTTTGAAGAATCAATTAAAGATTATGATAAAGCCATAGAATTAAACCCTGATTTTGCCTATGCTTATGGAAATCGTTGTTATGCTTATTATCAACTAAAAAATCATGGGCAAGCTATTGCAGATTGTTCAAAAGCCATTGAATTAGAATCCAAATATGGAGACTTTTATATTTATCGAGGTAATGCAAAAGATGATTTAGAAATGCACGAAGCAGCAATCTTAGACTATAATCAAGCCATTATTATTAGTCCCAATAACCCTAAAGCTTATTATAATCGTGGTTTAGCTTATAATCGTTTAGGTAAATCCTTACAAGCGGTTGAAGACTATAGTAAAGCCATTCAATTTAATCTCAATTTTGCCGATGCTTATCATAACCGAGGAGTAACTCAATTTAAACTAGAAGAACAAGAAAAAGGTATCGCCGATCTCATAAAAGCAGCACAATTATTTAGACAACAAGGTAACACAGATCGTGCCGAAAAATCCTTGAATACCATTCAACAATTACAGAAAGCAGAAATTTAAAAATGTAGAATGTAGAATAAATTTTTCTGCTTATTCTACATTCGACTTATTCATTATTTGACCGTCACTGTTAACTGCTAACTGTTCACTGTTCACTGTTCATTGTTAACTCAACCATCAAACCGTCATTTCTAGGTTCGGAAAACTACACTACCCGAGAGAACACCGATCCCGTCACTATAGATATGAGTCATAAACACTCAAAAAAACCCATTATTAATACTTAGGCTGATTAACAGCATTGAGTAAGTCATATAGTAATTACGGAGTCTAGGATATGGGAAAAGTTGTCGGTATTGATTTAGGAACCACCAACTCATGTGTAGCAGTAATGGAAGGGGGAAAACCCACCGTTATCGCTAACGCAGAAGGGTTTAGAACCACCCCTTCTGTGGTCGCTTACGCCAAAAACGGCGATCGCTTAGTCGGACAGATTGCTAAGCGTCAAGGTGTAATGAACCCCGATAATACTTTTTATTCAGTTAAACGCTTCATTGGTCGTAAACACGAAGAAGTGACCAACGAAGCAACAGAAGTATCATATAAAGTCCTAAGAGATAGCAACGCCAACGTTAAATTAGATTGTCCGGCCCAAGGTAAACAATTTGCCGCCGAAGAAATCTCCGCCCAGGTTCTGCGTAAATTAATTGAAGACGCTAGTAAATACCTTGGAGAAACCGTTACCGAGGCCGTCATCACCGTTCCTGCTTATTTTAACGACTCTCAGCGTCAAGCTACAAAAGACGCGGGAAAAATCGCTGGAATTGAAGTAAAACGTATTATTAACGAACCCACCGCCGCTTCTTTGGCCTACGGGTTAGATAAAAAAAGTAACGAAACCATCCTCGTATTTGACTTAGGGGGTGGAACCTTCGACGTATCCATTCTCGAAGTAGGGGACGGTGTTTTTGAAGTATTAGCCACCTCTGGAGACACCCACTTAGGAGGAGACGACTTTGATAAAAAAATTGTCGATTTTCTCGCCGGCGAATTCCAAAAAAATGAAGGAATTGATCTACGCAAAGATAAACAAGCATTACAACGCTTGACCGAGGCAGCCGAAAAAGCCAAAATTGAGCTTTCTAGCGTCACCCAAAGCGAGATTAACCTTCCCTTCATCACCGCTACCCAAGAAGGTCCCAAACACCTCGACACCACTTTAACAAGGGCCCAATTTGAAGAACTCTGTTCCGATCTCATCGATCGCAGTCGCATCCCCGTAGAAAAAGCTATGAAGGATGCTAAACTCAGCAACAGCAATATCGATGAAGTGGTACTGGTTGGAGGTTCCACCCGTATTCCTGCCGTACAAGAATTAGTCCAAAAAATCCTCAACAAAGAACCCAACAAAGGGGTTAACCCCGATGAAGTGGTCGCTATGGGTGCAGCTATTCAAGGGGGTGTCTTAGCCGGTGAAGTTAAAGATATCCTTCTCTTGGACGTAACTCCCCTATCCCTCGGTGTAGAAACCTTGGGCGGTGTCATGACCAAAATTATTCCCCGTAACACCACCATTCCCACCAAAAAATCTGAGGTCTTCTCTACAGCAGTTGATAATCAAAGCAATGTAGAAATTCATGTTCTCCAAGGGGAACGGGAAATGGCCAAAGATAACAAAGACTTAGGGTTATTCCGCTTAGATGGTATTCCTTTTGCACCCCGTGGAATACCTCAAATTGAAGTTACCTTTGATATCGATGCTAACGGTATCCTCAATGTGACTGCTAAGGATAAAGGTACCGGTAAAGAACAGTCTATTAGTATTACTGGGGCTTCAACCTTACCCGATAACGAAGTTGACCGCATGGTTCAAGAAGCGGAAGCTAACGCTAGTGAAGATAAGGAACGTCGGGAAAAAATCGACCGTAAGAACCAAGCTGACTCCTTAGTGTATCAAGCTGAAAAACAACTGACTGAGTTAGGGGATAAGGTTCCTGAAGCTGATAAAACCAAAGCTGAAGGGTTGATCAAAGACCTCAAAGAAGCGATCGCCCAAGATGATGACGATAAGATCAAGTCCTTAACCGAAGAGTTACAACAAGTTCTCTACAGTATTGGTAGCAGCGTCTATCAGCAAGCCGGTGGCGCACCTGAAGGGGCCCCTGGTGCTGATACTGGAACCCCTCCTGGTGGCGGAACTTCTGGCGGTGGCGATGATGTCATTGACGCAGAATTTTCTGAGTCTGACCCTAAATAATAATTATTTAGTCTAGTTTTGAGGAGCATCTTAATTAAAGATGCTTCTTTTTTTTGTCTGTTTAATTATACCTGAACTTCCCCCCATATATATATACTACTTTTGACTGAAAACCCTATCTATAAAGGCTTTTAGCCTACATCTCTTTTGTGTCCATACATGGACACAAAAGAGATA
>NZ_JASJEB010000139.1 GCF_030064895.1 Crocosphaera sp.
GCCTTGGGAGAGTCCGACCTCTGGGTTGTTAATGGCAACATTGATAATCTAAGTTGTCTCGTTGAACAAGGAATCTCTAGTAGTGATACGGAGAGAATCCCCCACTATATTGCGTAGCTTAGCGGAGCAATTAGTGGTGGGAGTATGTCAATTGAAATAAGTCGTCAACGGATACTGCAATTAATTCATGCTAAACGAGTCAAAGGGGCGTATAAAACCCAAAAAGGCTGGAAAATTCCTCTTTATGGCAAAACGAGAATGCCTAGAATTATTCGTGGCAAGCGAGGTAGAAAAGGCACATGGTTGGTTAGGCGTAGAACAAAACCTACTGTTATTCACGTTAATAAAGGTCTAATCGGGAGTAATAGTAAGCGAGAGGAGAAAAAGCCTGTCATTATTGTTAGAAAAGGCTCTAAAACGATCTATTGTTCCGAAGTTTCCTTTGATGGATACTGCAAAATTATTTACAGACCGGAGAACGAAACCCTCTACTCTGGGGCAAAAGTTTGGATAGAGGTCAATGGGGATACTAAAATTTCCATGAAATCTGAGACTATAATCATTAAAAAGGAAGTTAATTAAGGAATATTCCTGTTTTATTAACCAAAATTAATGAATCAAAAAACTCGTGGAGCGATCGCCGCAGGACATCCCAAAACAGCAGAGGCTGGTCAAATTATGTTGGAATTAGGGGGTAATGCTTTTGATGCAGCGATCGCTGCCATGTTGGCTTCTTTTGTGGTGGAATCTACTTTAACTTCTGCGGGGGGAGGTGGATTTTTGTTGGCACATACACAAGAGAAAGAAAGTATTTTATTTGATTTTTTTTGTCAAACCCCTCGCCGAAAAAAGTCCTTGGAAGAGATCGATTTTTACCCCGTTAATATTAACTTTGGGGGAGCGAACCAAGTGTTTCATATTGGTCGGGGTTCTGTTGCTGTTCCAGGTAGTTTAATGGGCTTATTTGAGGTTCATCAGCAACTGGGTAAGTTACCGTTTTCTGTGTTGGTAGAACCAGCCATTGACTATGCTAGAAATGGTTACCAAGTTAACGACTATAACCGAGTTACTTTTGAAGTTTTAGAACCTATTTTAAGGACTTCCCATGAGTCAAGAAAAATATATTTATCGAACAATGAGTTATTAAATATCGGGGATAGAGCTTATCTGAAAAATTTTGCTAATGTATTAGAAGAGTTTGCTAAAAAAGGAATCCGAGAGTTGTATCAAGGAGATATTGCTCAGCAAATTTTACAAGATATGAAAGAAGGGGGTTATCTAACTCCAGAAGATTTACAAAATTATTGTGTTCTTAAAAGAAAGCCTCTTAATTTTAACTATAGAGGCTATCAATTATTAACTAATCCTCCTCCTAGTTCTGGCGGTATTTTGATTAATTATTCCCTAAAAATTCTAGAGAATATTGATTTAAACAGTTATGATTTTGGTAGTCAAGCCCATCTACAATTATTAGCAGCAGTGATGTCATTAACCAATGAAACCAGAAAAATAAACTATGATAATTATCTTTACCAAAATAATATTATTAGTCAATTTTTAAGCACTAAGAATATTCTTGATGGTCAAAATAAATTACAAAAAACCATTAACAAATGGGGCAGTACAACTCATATTAGTGTCATGGATGAATATGGCAATGCAGCCAGTGTAACTAATTCTAATGGAGAAGGTTCCTCTTATGTTATTCCTGACACGGGAATTATGCTTAATAATATGTTAGGAGAAGCAGATTTGAACCCATTGGGATTTCATTGTTGGCCTAATGATTGCCGTATTTCTTCTATGATGTCTCCTGCCATTATTCTCCAAGAAGGAAAACCAAAAATTGTCTTGGGTTCAGGAGGTTCAAATCGTATTAGAACTGTTCTTTTACAAGTAATTTCTAACTTATTAGACTTTAATTTTTCCCTGGAAGAAGCCATTAATAAACCTAGAATTCATTGGGAAAATAATATGTTTAATCTAGAACCAACAGAACAGTTAGAAAACCTTGAAAATTTACAACTACCACCAGACACAGAGATTATTCTTTGGCGAGAAATGAATATGTTTTTTGGTGGAGTTCATGGTGTCAGACTTAAAAAAAATCATTCCTTAGAAGCTATAGGCGACCCAAGAAGATCAGGGGTTGGTATTGTTATCTAAATCATCTATTTGTAATATTTGTTTTAATTCATTAATTATTTCTTGTTCAGCCGGTTTTAACTCTCTATCTGCTTGAGCAATAACTAAACAAATTTGTAATAGTAATGGAGCTAACTCTTTATCTCCAACATAAGGAGTAATTAATTTGATAATTGCTGTTTTTTCCTGTTGATAATTATTTTGCAGGGCTTCCCCTTTAATACGAAAAATTTCTGCTGCTTCATTAGCATCAAATACCTGAAGTTGTTGAAAATTATCTAAGATATAATCCCGTGCCATTAGCTCAGCAAAAGCAATGTCACCATCAACAACAGCTAATAAAGCACAAACACCCATTGCTGCCTCGAGAAAATTTTTTTGACGTACTTGCTGCTGATGTTTAGCGATCATTGCTTTGATTGATTGGATTATGTTGGACATGGTAGTGATTTAAGTAACTATAATAATAATCTACCAAAAAATAGGATATTTAAACCCAGCCAAGACTGATTAATTCCCTGGGAAAAATTAATTATAAAATGGCACTAAAACTCAATTCCGAACTAAGGAACAGACAGACAGCTAGATAACTGTCCATAACCTTACAGACATCAAGAATAAAAAGTTTTATAGTGTAATGACAATGACCCTATTTGCAATCTCCACAGCGAGATTATTTTTATTGCGTTTTGCCTAAGAAAAATGAATATTCCTACAAGTAAGAGCGAGCAAGTCAAATCTCGAATTTCTCCTTGGTTGATTAATATTGCTTATCCTTTCGGCTCGAAAATAGTCTTGCCCTTCTATTTTGGTTCTATTACCATCAACGGACAAGAAAATATCCCCAAAACCGATCCCGTTATCATAGCTCCCACTCATCGTTCCCGTTGGGATGCTTTAATAGTACCCTACGCCTTCGGGAGAATAGTGAGTGGTCGAGATGTTCGGTTTATGGTTACTTCTAGTGAAATGACAGGTATTCAGGGCTGGTTTATTCGGCGTATGGGAGGGTTTCCCGTGGATATTAAACGGCCAGGGGCCAGTAGTTTAGAATATAGTGTGGAAGTTCTCAAACAAGGAGAAATGTTAGTTATTTTTCCAGAAGGAGGCATTTTCAGAGATACAGAAGTTCATCCCCTCAAACGAGGAGTAGCCCGTATTGCTCTAGAAGTGGAATCTCAACAACCCGGTTGTGGCATGAAAATATTACCTGTCAGAATTGAATATAGTCAGCCTTTTCCCAGTTGGGGAACCGATATAACCGTTAATATTAGTCCTCCCCTAGATGTAGCTACTTATGACACCACCACTATGAAACGCAGTTCCCAAAAGCTAACCCACGATCTAGAATCTAATCTCAAACGAATATTTCAGGGTAAACTTAAGCAGACAGTTATTCAAAAATAATATTAATGAATCAATCTTTAGTTCCTGCTCCTTCTGGTATTTTTCAAATTCCAAATAGTCCCATCAGTCAAGACAGTGCTGATGAGCGTCCTTTAAAATTCTCTTTGGTGTTACCCACCTACAAAGAAGCAGGAAATATCCAAAATATTGTTAAAATTCTCACTCATTTACTCGATCAATCCATTGCTGGAGAGTATGAACTGATTGTTGTTGATGATAACAGTCCCGACTATACTTGGAAATTAGCCTTAGAATTGATTCCAGAATACCCCCAACTGCGAGTAATGCGCCGCACCGAAGAAAAAGGTCTATCCACCGCCGTGATTCGAGGATGGCAAGTTGCTAGAGGGGAAATTTTAGGGGTAATTGATGCCGACTTACAACACCCACCGGAAATTCTCCAACAGCTTTTAGCTGAAATGGATAAAGGGGCTGACTTAGCTGTGGCCAGTCGCCATGTGGAAGGGGGAGGAGTGAGCGAATGGAGTATTATTCGTCGTTTCTTATCCCGTGGCGCACAAATGTTAGGTTTGATTATTCTGCCGGAAGTAATTGGCCGTCTTTCTGACCCTATGAGTGGTTATTTTATGGTACGTCGCAGTGCGATCGCTGGCAAACCCTTGAGTCCTGTGGGTTACAAAATTTTGATAGAAGTCACCGCTAGAGGGAAAATTCGCTGGTTAGCTGAAGCTGGATATGTGTTTCGAGAACGTCAAGCAGGGGAAAGTAAGGTCACTTGGAAACAATATATTGAGTATTTACAGCATCTTTTACGACTACGTTTATCTTTATCGGCTAGGTTTATTCAGTTTTGTTTAGTCGGGTTTAGTGGGCTTTTTGTCGATATGACGGTTTTCTTTCTACTTCGTAAAGGATTAGGATTACCTTTTGAACCTAGTACCATTCTCTCTGCAGAAGTAGCAATTATTAATAATTTTCTCTGGAACGATCTCTGGACATTTCGGGATATTTCTAGTCGACAACCAGGAAAACGTCAGCGAATAAAAAGATTTATTAAATTTAATGTAGTTTGTCTGGCTGGGGTGATTTTACAAACATTATTGGGTCGTTTCTTCCTAACTATTTTCAATGAGTTAAAGTTAGATGAAATGATTACTAATGTCATAACTAATGGGTTATTGATAGAATTGCTCGCTAGTGATATTTTAGCAAAATTTATTGCTATTGTGATGGTAACATTTGTGAATTTCTGGTTAAATAGTAAGTTGAGTTGGCGGGTAACAGAAGTTGAAAAATAACTTTGCATATTATGGATTTAGTCTTGTCAAAATATATTCTAGTTTTGCTAAAACTTCCTCAACTAAATTGGATGATGTTGTATCAAACCACTCAATTTCTGGATAAGCACGAAACCAAGTTCTTTGACGTTTGGCAAATTGGCGAGTATGAGAAATAATTTCTTTTTCTGCTTCGGTTAATGATAGTTTTCCTTGTAGATAATCAATAATTTCTGCATACCCTAGTGTCTTCAATAAAGGTAAGTTACAACCATATTTTTTAACTATTTTTTCTACTTCTTCAATCAACCCCATATCGATCATTTTTTTTGTTCTTTGTACAATTCTTTTCCTTAATTCTTCGGAAGAACAATCTAACCCAATTTGTATAATAGGATAAGAAGGAGGATTTTCTCCTTGTTGTTGAGAAATTGGAATTCCCGTCACATAAAAAACTTCTAATGCACGCAGAGTTCTAACCTTATCGTTGGGATGAATTTTTTTACTTCCTAGAGAATCAACTTGTTGTAAAATTTCATAACATTGTTGTTGTCCTAACTCTTGTAACTGTAATCTTAATTGAGTTTGTGGAGAGACTCTAGGAATTTTTAGTCCTTTAACAATAGATTTAATATATAGTCCAGTTCCCCCCACTAAAAGAGGAAATTCTGTAAGATTATTATTAATTAAATTTTGTGCTTTTTCTTGATATTCCGCTAAGGTTAATGTTTCTGTTGGCTCACAAATGTCAATTAAATAGTGAGGAATTAAATTCCGTTCTCCTTGAGTAACTTTTGCTGTTCCAATATTAAACTCTCGATAAACTTGACGGGAATCAGCACTAATAATGATAGAATTAATAGACTGAGCAATTTCTAAAGCTAAGGCTGTTTTACCTGTTGCCGTCGCTCCACAAACGACGATTAAGCCTCTTGACATAATGACCAATCTTAGCGGTTTTTTCTATCATAACAAAATTCCTATTTTTATAGAACCCATTTGGTATCTTTTGGATTAATATACTACCTAATCCGACATTAAAAAATCATGATAACCGTATAAGTATGGAATATTGATGAATTGATTGTGAATAAATATTAAGAGCTTTAGGTTTTTTGATTGATCTTGGGAATTCTATAGTTAGTCAGAGGAAGTAGAAATTCCTCATTTGATCTCGTCACTATTACTAAGAAATTCCTATGTTAGCCACATCTTCCTGTAACAATATTGATAACCGTGATTCTCTTGAAGTCAAATCCATCACAGACTCAGATCAAGAAGCTAACGAGATCACTTCTGGATTGGGAGATAGTTTATTTGAATTAGAATTACAAAACATAAACTTGACAGAAACAGATTCCTCAACTCATCGAGTTACAACTGATTTAGTCCGCTTATATCTTCAAGATATTGGTCGGGTTCCTTTACTGACAAAAGAAGAAGAGGTCTGTAAGTCGAGGCAAGTTCAACGTTATGTTAAATTGCTAGACATTAGAAACCAAGCAGCAGAAACAGAGGATGAGATCATGAGCCAATTTGTTCACGTTCATCGCATTCACGATGAATTAATGGCTTATTTAGGTCATCGTCCATCTTGGGAAAAATGGGCCAAAGCTAGTGTTGTTTCTGTGTTTGAACTAAAAGAAATTTTGGCGCAAGGCAAACGTAAATGGGCCGTTTTGGCCAATATGGATGTAGAAGAATTAAATCAGATTCAAAAATCAGGAACTCGGGCCAAAGACGAAATGATTAAAGCTAATTTACGTCTGGTGGTTTCTGTAGCTAAAAAGTATCAGCATCGAGGGTTAGAATTGCTGGATTTAATTCAAGAAGGAACCCTGGGATTAGAAAAAGCTGTGGAAAAATTTGATCCTGTTAAAGGATATCGTTTTTCTACTTATGCTTATTGGTGGATTCGTCAAGGTATTACTAGAGCGATCGCTACCCAAAGTCGGATTATTCGACTTCCTGTTCATGTGACAGAAAAACTCAATAAAATTAAACAAGTTCAACGCAAAATTTCTCAAATTAAAAACCGTAATGCTACCCTAGAAGAAATTGGTCAAGAACTCGATATGAGTGCTACACAGGTTCGAGAAGTGTTGATGAAAATTCCCCGTTCTGTATCTTTAGAGGTTAAAGTGGGTAAAGAAAAAGATACAGAATTAGTTGATTTGTTGGAATCAGAAGATATTTCCCCGGAAGAAAATTTAGCCATTGAATCTTTACGTCGAGATATTGGGGTTTTATTGGAAGATTTAACGGAAAGAGAACAACAAGTAATTAAACTACGTTATGGGTTTAAAGATGGGATTGCTTATTCTTTGGCTGATATTGGACGCACTTTAGAGTTATCTCGGGAACGAGTTCGTCAAATTGAGGCTAAAGCATTACAAAAGCTGCGTCAACCTCGACGACGCAATCGAATTAGAGATTATTTTGAAAGTTTGACTTAATCTGTTAGGTAAGATCGTCAATTTTTCTCAAAGATGGTGATGGTATTTTTGTTAATATTAAGAGATATTCTTACTATATTTCTAATGTCATCCCCTCAAGAGTTTCATCCACCAACAAAACTAAATTTTTCCACAAAGTTAGCTTATGGGATTGGAGAATTAAGTGGTTCGTTACCCAGTAATATTTTAGTTTTCTTTTTCCTCTTTTTCTTGACAGATATTGCCGGCCTAAAACCTGGAGTCGCTGGTATTATTGTCATGACTGGAAAAATCTGGGATGCTATTAATGATCCCTTGATTGGTTGGTTAAGCGATCGCACTCGTTCACGGTTTGGCCGTCGCTATCCTTGGATGATTTTAGGCTCGATCCCTTTAGGATTAAGTTGTGTTTTGTTGTGGACTATTTCTCCTTCTGATGATCAAACTTTTCAGATTGTTTATTATACCATTATTGCTTTAAGTTTTTATACTGCTTTTACGGCAGTTTTACTACCTTATAGTGCTTTATCTGCTGAGTTAACCCCGGATTATAATGAGCGAACTAATTTAATTAGTTTTCGTTCTGCTTTTAGTATCGGTGGCAGTATTTTATCTTTGATTCTAGCTGAACTTCTTTTTAGTTGGATTAATAATGAAGAAAAACAATATTTATTCTTAGGGTTAATAGCAGGATTAATTGCAATTGTTTCTACTTACATAAGTGTTATTGGCACTTATAAAAGATATAATAAAATTCAACAAAATAAAACTAAGTATAGTTGGTCTTCTTCTCTATCTATCATGGAAAGAATAAGTTTAATTTTTACAAATTTCCCCTTTATTTGTGTGATGATTATTTATCTTTGTTCCTGGTTAAGTGTACAAACTATTGCTGCTATTCTACCCTATTTTGTTATTAACTGTATGGGGTTAACAGAAGGACACTTTACTCGTATGGCTCTTATGGTTCAAGGAACAGCTTTAATGATGATGGTGGTCTGGAATTATTTGAGTCATCGCTTAGGAAAAAAGATGATT
The DNA here is from genome assembly GCF_030064895.1 of Crocosphaera sp. Taxonomy (GTDB): domain Bacteria; phylum Cyanobacteriota; class Cyanobacteriia; order Cyanobacteriales; family Microcystaceae; genus Crocosphaera. The sequence goes on from NZ_JASJEB010000139.1 coordinate 8,264, forward strand.
TATTTAATGGGAATTCCCTTTACTATTATCGCAGAATTAGGATTATTTTTACTGCAACCTGGACAAGTAAACTTAATGTATATAATTGCTATTATAGCAGGAATTGGTATTGCAACGGCTTATATTGTTCCTTGGTCAATGTTACCTGATGTTGTGGATTTAGATCAGTTGAAAACAGGAGAAAGACGAGAAGGAATCTTTTTTGCGTTGGTGGTTCAATTACAAAAAATTGGTATTGCTTTAGCTCTATTCTTAGTAGGTAGAATTTTAGATAGTGCTGGTTATATTCCAAAAAGTACGGGACAACAACCAGATACAGCTTTATGGGCGATACGTATGATAATTGGTCCTTTACCTATTACTTTATTAATTATTGGTTTAATTTTCGCTTACTTATATCCTATTACCAAAGCAGTTCATCAAGATATTTTGGTTCAAATTTATCAACAGAAAAATCAACACCATTCTTGATTAATTTAAGTTATTTTTACAGATATAGAGTTACAAAAAATATTTAGGATATAAAGAGTAATTTGCGACTAGGTGGGTTATTTCCACCACACTGCAATAGTAAGTTTTTGTAATTTTCAACTATCATTTTTATTTTTCCTTTTAACCGTAATTCCGAGGAATGAGGAATCTTATTTATGCAACAATTATGATTTTTTCTGGCACAAACTGGTTATTTTCTTGTAACTTCCAGCTTTTTATTTCAGTAACTTTACCCTTTCTTAAAGAAGCAATAATATAAGAATAGTCTGGCCAAGCAACTTCACGATCAAAAGCCGAGGGAATAGCAGGATGATCAGGATGAGAATGATAAATCCCAATAATATTTAAGTTACGATCGCGGATTTCTTTTTGAACTTGTAATAAAATATAAGGGTCAATACTAAAACGATTTTTTCTACTTAGATGTTGATGGTCAGAACTTCCTGGATTTTCCAAACCCTCTATAATCTCAGGAGTCCAATTATTGTCTGTTTCGCGAACTTCTATCACTTGTGGATGATCTCCTTCAATAGTTCCGAGTAACAAACCACAACACTCCTCAGGATAGGTTTTTTGAGCATGGGTTTCGATTTGTTGCAGTTGAGTGCCAGAAAGATAAATCATAGCCTAATATGATAGCAAGTTTGGTGGTTCTCGCAGCAAAGCTAAAATAAACATAGAAGGGTTGACTGTTTTGCAGGAAATTTTGTCATAATTTTAGGTAGGGAACCCTGTGATTATCGAAAAATAAAAATATTATGCGTATTAAACAGTTAGTTGTCTATGTCGGACTATTGATCTTAGGTAGCGGTGCAGGAGTTTGGGGAAGCCGTTATTTAATGCAAACCCCCCAAGAGTTGACCAGCGAAACCCCAACAGTGGTTCCCGCCAACCTCAAACCTTTTCCTTTCCCTTCCAAATCTTCTCCACAAACCAATTTAAACTTTATTGCCAAAGCTGCCCAAAAAGTAGGTCCGGCCGTGGTCAAAATCGACGCAACCCGACAAGTTTCTGACCAAATGGGAGAAACCTTTGAACATCCTTTCTTTCGTCGTTTCTTTGGTGACGAGATACCCATTCCCAGAGAACACACCGAACGAGGAACGGGTTCAGGGTTTATTTTAACCCCCGATGGACAGTTATTAACCAATGCTCACGTGGTAGATGGCACTAAAGAAGTGAAAGTTACCCTCAAAGATGGTCAAGTCTATAAAGGAAAAGTCTTGGGAACCGATACCATGACCGATGTAGCGGTTGTAAAAATTGAGGCCGAAAACTTGCCTACGGTGGATATTGGCAATGCAGAACAACTCAACCCTGGAGAATGGGCGATCGCTATTGGCAACCCTCTAGGACTGGATAATACGGTGACGGTGGGTATTATTAGTGCTTTAGGCCGTTCTAGTTCAGAGGTGGGAGTACCAGATAAACGAGTTAGATTTATCCAAACCGACGCAGCTATTAACCCAGGAAACTCCGGGGGGCCCTTACTTAATGCTCAAGGTCAAGTCATCGGTATTAATACAGCCATTCGGGCCGATGCTCAAGGGTTAGGCTTTGCCATTCCTATCGAAACAGCACAACGGGTTGCTAACCAGTTATTAACCAAGGGAAAAGCAGATCATCCTTATTTGGGTATCCACATGATCACCCTTAATGCAGAATTACGCAAAGAACTTAATCAGGAGCAACAATTCCCGTTTAAAGTCACGGATAATGAAGGGGTTTTAGTGGTAAGAGTTGTTCAAGGTTCCCCTGCAGAAAAAGGAGGGTTTAAACAAGGAGATATTATTGTTAAAGTTGGGGGGCAACCGGTGAGTGAAGCGGTGGAAGTGCAAGAACAAGTAGAACTTAGCACCATTGGAGACACTTTAGCCGTTGAGGTTATGCGTCAGGGTCAACCTGTCACTTTGGAGGTGTTACCTGGTTCTTTCCCCACAAAATAATTAACAGTTAACAATTAACGAATCAATTATCCATTAATCACTCTGCCATAATAGGCCATCACCTTTTGACTTTGCCAAGCCCACATTTGATCACCTAAAGAAAAGTGCCACCACTCCCCAGGATGGCGCAAAAATCCGGCTTGGGTCATAATTTGGTTGAGTATTTCTCTTCTTTGATGATAACTTTTTGCCTTGCTATCCGTACTATCCCCATAATAATTGGGCTGCGATCTCTCGGATAATTCATCTATGTGTCCTCCCATATCAAATAATTGACCATAATCATCCACCAAGGTAATATCAACCGCAGCACCGGTACTATGGGGCGGTGGGGTAGCTAAATTATCACTGGGTATAGCCCAAATTTGATAAACTTGTTGCCAAAGGTTTTCTTGTTGATGGGGAGATAATTTTTCTAAGCTTAGTCCCTTTTTTTGTAGTAGAGATGTAAACGTATAATCCACCATAAACTGTTGTACAGCAACGGGTCTATAAGCATCAAAAATGTGAATTTTACAGCCTGGATATTGTTCCTGTAAGTTAGTTTGCGCTTCTATCAGTTTTTCTACAACTCGAGAGCGTAAATAATGGGGAGATTTTTGTCCATAACACGCTCCTAACTTTTGATAGGGGTGAGGTTTTTCTACGGAAAACTGTTCTAAAGGAATAGAAATGAGGGGTTCACCACAATCTTGAATCGGTATAGTTTGATAGGGTTTCATGGATTTATTACATAATTATACTTAAGTTTAAACTAGATTGCTATTAAAGAAAAGTTATAGAAAATTGAGAATAAATCGGTTGGAATCAATATGGACAACCTCAAGATTTCAAGAAAAAATTAGTGATGCTTGATTTATACCGAAAGTACCATCATTATTGTTGAATTTTGTGGTTATAGTCAATTCAAATAAAAATGAGACAAAAACTTCCCCTATATTGTCACCATAGTGAGCAATATGCTCACACTACTCTGTCTCAAACTTATTTGAACAAAATTGTTGAGCGCAGTCCCCATCTAAAATCTTTGATGAGCGATGGGGTTAGCGAAACCAGCAAATAAAAGCTTCGCCGTCCTTATTCTGGGGTTTCTTGATTTTGTACATATTCTATAAGTCGTTCTAAAGGAGCCTGTGCGCCAACACTGATAATAACATAACTCCCTGACCAAAATTGAGGTTTAGAACCCCAATAAAACTGAGATAAATGTTCTCCATATTCAGAACGTAAACGACGAGAAGTAACAGTTTTTATATTATTAACTAATTTAGAAAGTTCCACAGAGGGATGAGTTTCAAATAATAAGTGAATATGGTCAGCCTCACCACCAAATTCAATCAAATCACATTCCCATTTACTTAATAAATCTCGTAAGATTAACTGCATCCTCTCTAAAATGTCAGTGGTTAAACACTGACGACGGAACTTAGTGACTAAGACTAAATGATAAATTAGGCGGAAAGCACTATTACTGCGAGTTTTTAAGGGTAACTGCATTAATTAACTAATTACATAACTAATTGATATTTTTCAGTATATATGGTACAATAATATAGAGTCAATAAAGTTTTAGCCGTGTTATGGGTAAGTCAAAAGCCAAAGGAAAAAGCAAGACTCTATGATTCGCACAGATGTCTGGAGTCTCAAGGTGACACCATCCAAAAAAAAGCTATTATTATTGACAGTTGCAGAATATAGAAAATTCTTAAAACCTTTAGTTTTTATTGTTAATGCAGAATGGAAAACAATTGGTAATCTAACGGATAAAGAGAAAATAAATTATCTAGAAAAATCTATCCATGTAACTAGCAACAATCCCAATCCAAAATATTCATATTATCAAAAAGCTATTAATAAATATCCATCTTTTCGGAAGTTTCCTAATTATTTAAGAAGGGCAGCAATAGCTGATGCCATTGGCATCGTTTCAAGTTTTCAGACTCGTTATAGAGAATGGCAATCAGGGATAAGAAAGAACAAAAAAGTTAGACCACCTCGCTTAACAGCTATGTGTCAATCTTACCCTGCTTTATATAAAGGTCAACAAGTTAAATATAATAATGATTATCAAAATGTTTCTCTCAAAGTGCGGAATGCACCGCCGCTTTCCACCTTGAATTCAATTCAAGGTGGGTCGGCGGTTTGGAATGGTTTTGATTGGGTTTTGTTAACAGAAATTCCAGTTAAAAGTCATGGACTTAATCGACATAAAGTGATAGGTAATCAGATTAAATCACCAGCTTTAGTAGTTAATTCTAAGACTTGTCAGCTTTCAATGCCAGTTAAAGTTAAACCAATTAAAAAGGAGGATTCAGATTATGTTTGTTCCGTAGATTTAGGCATTAATAATGCTGCAACTTGTTCAATTGTTGGACGGGACGGTACTGTAAAGGCTCGGAAATTTATCAATCCGGCTAGAGACATAGACCGTCGAAATAAACGAAAAATGATGATTGCTAAAAAGTCAAAGCAAACTCACAAAAAGATAAGGCAAAAGTTTGTTAAAGGTTTTTGTCGAGGACTTTATCGGAAATCAAGTAATATTAATTTAGAAATTTCCCGTAAAGTATCTAGAGAAATTATTGAGTTTGCTAAACTTCATGATGTTAAAGTAATTGTCATAGAGAACTTAGCAGGATGGAAAGCTAAGGCAGGAAAGAAAGGCACTTTAATGAGACAAAAGTTTCATTTATGGTGTCATGGAAAAATAGTAGAGATTTTAAATAACCGATGGGCAGAATTAGGAGGAATTGTACAAACAGTTAATCCTAAATATACCAGTGCTTATGCCTTTGATGGCAGTGGAAAAGTTAAACGTAGTAAAAAGAATTATTCTTTGTGTACTTTTCCGTCTGGAAAACAATATAATGCCGATCTTTGCGCTTCCAATAATATTGGGGCAAGGTATTGGTATTCTGTCTTAATTGGTGATAAGTATTTCTCTAAGGTATTTGTTAGCCAAAGTTCTACAAATACACTGAGAACACCAGTAACCTTGGGGACACTT
>NZ_JASJEB010000047.1 GCF_030064895.1 Crocosphaera sp.
TTTCACAGAAAGTATAGTTAGTGATATAATTATAGCACAAGACAATAGGAAGTGGACGCTTTGCGATTTATTCATTGGTCGGGCATTCATCCCTAAGTTATAGAACGTTAGGGAATTCTGCCCGACATTCGGTTAAAAAAGTTTCTGAAGTAATAGGGTAAATAGTTGGCAACAAAATCGATTAAGCTTCGGGTTTCAGTAGGGTTTACCCAAGGAGTAAAGTAGTTCTGTACTATATTTATTGTGAACATAAAAACGACTAAAGGGATAAAAAGCCGCTTTATTCTTTCCTTAGAGTACTGACGAAGAGATCTCCGTGATAAAGAAATACCGGCACTGTACCCTGCTATCAGAAACAGTAGAGGCATATGCCAGGCTCCAACTTCTATGAGATAGATCTGTAATAACTGGGCGTTTACGCTGGTTGTAGATACATCGGAAAATGGAGGGATAAACATCATCAACCAAACGACATGAAAGGGAATAAGATTAATGATTATTAAGCTTCTAAGCCAGTCAAAGTCGTAGAGTCGTTTTATCATAAGCATTAAATTTGTAAAAAGTATACAAAAGGAGAGAAGTCAGCACAGCCAGCAAAAAAGCTCTTGTCTTGATCATTTAGCTTTATAGAAAACTTGTCAATATCAGGAGTCTCAAACACTGATTCTTTCCTTTAAAAAAATCCAAATCCAAACTCCGAACTCCGAACTCCGAACTCCGAACTCCGAACTCCGAAATCAGTCTGGTTAGTGTTCGTCACATAAACAGGCCAATAACCGCTAAAATCAAAATTAGGTTAGGATTAAGGAGAAAGATTTGTGAGTCGTCAATCAGCCCCAAGTTTGCAACCCTTATTGGGTGGTATTATTGCTGCGTTATTAGTAGTAATTAGTTTCAACTCATTTGTTGTGATTAACCCTGGACAAGCAGGGGTTTTAAGTGTTTTAGGAAAAGCTCAAAATGGAGCATTATTAGAAGGATTACATTTTAAACCCCCTTTAGTGTCTGCCGTGGATGTTTATGATGTTACTGTACAGAAGTTTGAAGTTCCGGCACAGAGTGCAACCAAAGATTTGCAAGATTTAAGCGCAAGTTTTGCCATCAACTTTCGTCTTGATCCTGTGCAAGTTGTAGAAATTAGACGTACCCAAGGAACCCTACAAAATATTGTTTCTAAAATTGTTGCCCCTCAAACCCAAGAATCATTTAAAATAGCAGCAGCAAAACGGACCGTAGAACAGGCCATTACCCAAAGAAGTGAACTAAAAGAAGACTTTGATAATGCCCTCAATTCTCGCTTAGAAAAATACGGTATTATTGTCCTAGATACCAGTGTTATCGATCTCAATTTTTCCCCTGAATTTGCCAAAGCAGTAGAAGATAAGCAGATCGCTGAACAAAAAGCACAACGGGCTGTTTATATTGCCCAAGAAGCCGAACAAGAGGCGCAAGCTGATGTTAACCGCGCTAAAGGTAAAGCCGAAGCTCAACGATTGTTAGCAGAAACTTTAAAAGCTCAAGGGGGTGAATTAGTGCTACAAAAAGAAGCGATCGAAGCCTGGAAAACTGGTGGCGCACAAATGCCGAAAGTTTTAGTCATGGGGGGAGATAGTAATAGTAGTGTTCCATTTCTTTTCAATTTAAAAGACTTAGCTAGTGAGTAAACAGTGAGCAGTAATCAGTTATCAGTGATCAGTTTTTTGAATTATGACGCAAGTAAACATCATAAATAAACTGTGAATGTGTCGGGTGGGCAATATTCAGAAAAATACTCTAATAACTATCTAGAAAATACCTGAAAAATTGCCCACCAAATTTTCATTTTACTTCACAATAGATAATTGATAAAAATTAAAACAAATTAAATTCTAAATTATAAATTTACTTTCATTTTCTATGAAAAATTTTGCTATTAATGTAGATAATATTAGCTTTAGTTGGCACGAAAAAGCCCCCGTTTTAAACTCTTGCTCATTGGCCGTCCCAGAAGGAGAATTTTGGATGCTTTTGGGAGCAAACGGTAGTGGTAAGTCAACCCTGTTGAGATTATTAACTAATTTACTAACCCCCCAAAATGGAACCATTACCATGACTCCTCCAGTGGGTTTTGTCTTCCAAAACCCCGATCGCCAGTTAGTAATGCCCACAGTTGGGGCCGATATTGCCTTTGGTTTAGTAGAAGAACAATTACCCCCTCTAGAGGTACGTTATCGTGTACGAGAGGCTCTAAGTGCAGTTAACCTATTAGAATTAGAGAGAAGACCTATTTACGCCCTCAGTGGTGGACAAAAACAGCGTATCGCTATTGCCGGAGCGATCGCTCGTCATTGTTCGGTATTGTTATTAGATGAACCCACAGCACTACTCGATCCTGATACGCAAATCGAATTAGTGGAACAAGTGCAAAATTTAGTCAAGAGTCGAGGCATTACAGCCCTATGGGTGACACATCGTTTAGAAGAATTAAACTACTGTGATGGGGCTTTTTTATTGGAAGGAGGAAAGGTTGTACAACAGGGAGATCCCCAACTTATTAAAGCAAAAATTTCTCATTAAAATTCCTTGTCTATGTCAGAAAAAGAACCAACACCATCATCTGTTGAGGAATCAGTAACCTCTACGAATATCCGAAGGGAAGCAAGAGAAAAAAGAGTCCAAACTGTTCTAAAATTTTTAAAAATGTTGGGGCTACCAGTTTCGGTAACTGGAGTCACAGGGACAATTATATTACTGCAAAATGGTCAATACAAATTAGCTGTTATTACAATTGTGATTAGTGTATTGGCTTTAGTTATAGCGATATGGGGAAATTTTTTCTTACGAGTAATAAATCGTACTTTAGACTTAATAGAAGAAGAGTTAGAGAACATAGAAGAACCCATAGCACAATGGATTGTTAAGCAATTCAAAACTATTCCTGTACGGTTATGGTGGCAATTCAATCTAAAGTTCAAGGATCGATATTATGAGAGTTTAATTGATACCTTTAGAGAACTAAAAATAGAAGGGTTTAGGATTGGTTTACCAGCATTAGATTTAGAAGATATTTTTGTTTCTTTGCGAGTTAAAACAGGAACACCTGATAAAATTCGAGGCAGAATTATTACAAGACAATCAGATAATGAACAAAGAGAAATTTGGGAATTTTTAAAGAATAATCAGGGGAAATTTCGAGCCTATCGCCGTTTAGCTGTGATTGCTTCTCCCGGCTCAGGAAAAACCACTCTTCTCAAGCATTTAACCCTAACCTATGCCAAAAAGCAACATAACAAATATCAAGCACCCAATTTCATTCCTGTATTATTATATCTGCGAGATATTCGTCATCAACTTGTCACAGAAAATCCTCCTTCACTGTCACAATTGATTCGAGAACATATTGAAAATCTGCCCTCAGAACCTCCTTTAACCTTACCCCCTAATTGGATTGAGGATCAGTTAAGATTAGGAAAATGCCTAGTCATGCTCGATGGACTTGATGAGGTTGCCAACGCCCATGAAAGAAATGCGGTAAGTGCCTGGGTTAACCAGCAGATGAAGGTGTATCGGCAAACAGTTTTCATAGTCACTTCTCGGCCTCATGGGTTCCAAAGTGCGCCAATAGAGCGAGTGGGAACTGTCTTAGAAGTGCTTCCCTTCAACCCACAGCAGGTAGAAGACTTTATTCGTAGTCTGTATCAGCAAAATGAAATTATGAGAACCGGACGGGAAACCCCTGCGGTACTCAGAGAAGCAGAAACCTTATCTGATGATTTAATTACCCGAATTCAAGAGAAACCTGCGATCGCCGATATGGCCAGAAATCCTCTTCTAGTGACCATGATTGCTACAGTACATTATTGTGGCAGTGCTTTGCCCGGTCGTCGTGTGGAACTGTATCAGAAAATTTGTGATTTACTATTGGGTGCGCGACAACAAGCGAAAAAAATAAAAGTGCCATTGACGGGGGAACAAAATAAGTCTGTCTTGCAAGTTTTGGCCTTATCTTTAATGCAAGCAAAAACCCGCGAATTTTCTTTAGAGTTAGGAACAGAAATCATACAAGAAGAACTAGGAAAGGTTGCTGGAAATACCTTAACAGGGAAAGAATTTCTCAAACAAATTAAAGAAATAAGTGGCTTATTAGTGGAAAAAGAACTGAAAACTTATGAATTTGCTCACTTAAGTTTCCAAGAATACCTCGCTGCCTCAGAAATTAAAGAATTGCAACAAGAATCTATATTAATTGACAACTTTCAAGATCCTTGGTGGGCCGAAACAATTCGTCTCTATGCTGCCCAAACTAATGCCACTTCTTTGATTCAAGCAGGGATTAAAACCCCAACAGTTCACTCATTAGTGTTAGCTTTAGACTGTAAGGAAGAACGTTTAAAAGTTGACCCAGAAATCAGAGAACAATTAGACACCATTTTAGAACAAGGGTTAGAATCTAATAACCCTGAAATTGCCACCTTGGCTGCACAAGTTAAATTATCACGACGACTGAGTAATTTAACGACTATGGACGATAATCTTTATATTGATTCTTTCTACATTACCTGTGCAGAGTATCAACTTTTCATGGATGACGATGACTTATTCTATTCAGGAGAGCATTTTGCCCCTGGAAGTGCTAAACAACCCATTACCGAAGTCAGTTGGCTGAATGGGATGCGTTTTTGTCTCTGGTTAACTGCTAAAGCACCATCCTTGACTCGTAAGAGTGCGTCTGAGTCTACTGTTTTCTTTTTCAGACTGCCAACCTTGGAGGAAGTGCAAAATTATCACCCCAGAGAACATGAAGACTTAGGCTGTTTAACCCTAGAGGAAACTGGGGACAGTCATCAGCAAAATCAGGGTATTCGTCTCGTTAAAACCCCAATACGACCTTCTCTGTATGGAGTGGAAACATTCAGTTTCAATGGATTTGAAGGTGTTACCGCTAACGCACAAGGACAAGAAAGTCAACGTCGGCGTGAAATTTATTGGTATTTTACTGAGAATTTAGGAAAAGAGGTCGATTTGGAGCTAGTATATATTCCTGGGGGAGCCTTTACAATGGGTTCTCCTGAAACTGAAAAAGGAAGTCTTAATCGTGAACGTCCTCAACATCAAGTTACTGTTTCTCCATTCTTTATGGGGAAATATCCTGTAACTCAGGCACAATGGAGAGCGATCGCTTCTCGAACAGATTTAAAGGTAGAAATCGACTTAAAACCTAATCCCTCTTATTTTAAAGGGGATGAGCGCCCTGTGGAAACAGTTTATTGGTATGAAGCGGTAGAGTTTTGTCAAAGATTATCTAAGCTAACAGGAAGAGACTATAGACTACCCAGTGAAGCCGAATGGGAATATGCTTGTCGAGCCGTGAGAAAACCCCTAAACCTAGAACAAGGCGAATCTTATCCTCCGTTTCATTTTGGAGATACCATCACCGATCAATTAGCTAATTATTCTGCTTCTAATACTTACGCCAATGAACCCAAGGGAAAAGATAGAAGAGAAACTACCCCTGTTGGTCAATTCCCCCCCAATGCTTTTGGATTATACGATATGCACGGAAATGTTTGGGAATGGTGTTTAGATCCTTGGCATGATGATTACAACGGCGCACCCTCTGATGGTAGCGTCTGGGGTGGGCAAAACCGAACTAATAACTCTACTTCTGTTCATCGTTTATTTGTAAACAATATTCAAAAACAATTGACAAAAGAACGATATTATGCAGGTCGCGGCGGTTCGTTCAACAATGGTCCGCGCTATTGCCGGTCTGCGTCTCGCGACTACGACGGCGCGTGCGTTAACGTCCTCGGTTTTCGTGTTGTGTGTGTTCTCCCCAGGACTGGAAATCAGTGAAAAGTTATCAGTTATCAGTTATCAGTGAGGAATTATGAATAGTATAGTAGATGATAGCAATTTTCATTTGCATAGATTACAAACTCAAAGAAAAATACTCCCCACACTTCCCACCCCTCCTACACTCCCCACCCTCACTAAACCAAGTTCCTTGTATTACCAGACTAGATAGGGTAATTTCTGTGCCGTCTCTTTAATCTGGTTAGGGTTTTGAATTAACTGTCCACAACTGTCCCATGTACCTTCAAGAAGCATCATTCGGGAACCTTCTCCCATAGAAATGTCTCCTAACCAATCATCGCATTTGACTTGCTTAGCTGCTAAATCTAGGGTAATTTCAGCCTGGGGGTTATTTTTTAGTTGGCTTTGTAAACTTTTGACAGCTTCAGGTGATGCAGTCACACAGGGAACCCCATTAGCGATACAGTTACCAAAAAATATTTCAGCAAAACTTTCGCCGATAATGGCTTTAATTCCCCAACGTATAATAGCTTGAGGTGCGTGTTCCCTAGATGAGCCACAGCCAAAATTCGCATTGACGACCAAAATGTTAGCCCCTTGATATTGAGGCTGATCAAAAGGGTGTTCCCCTTTCAGTTGACTGCGATCATCAGCAAACACCTGTTCTCCTAAACCGTCAAAGGTGACACAACGTAAAAACCTTGCGGGTACAATGCGATCTGTATCGATATCATCTCCTGTTAGGGGAATACCTCGCCCTGAAATTAACTTGACTTGGTTCATTAAGACTTGCCTGTTCCTTAACTTTAGCTCTATTTCTATGATAAGCCTTAAGTTCCTGACCAACAGCAAAGGTTAGGGAAAATTAATTTCTAATTATATTTTTTGAATTATCTTAACCAAAATAATCTCTCAAAGCATAAGCGACTTGTTCTTGTTCTTCGGGAGAAATATCGGGGAACATTGGTAAGGATAAAACTTCATTTGCTGCTTGTTCTGTAACAGGAAAAGCTCCCTTTTGATAACCTAAATTTTGATAAACTTTTTGTAAATGTAAAGGAATGGGATAATAAATCATGGAAATAATACCATTTTCCTGTAGCTTCGCTCTCAAGTCATCCCTTGTTGTTTTTTCTTGATTAGTCTTATTTTTTACTAAGATCGTGTATTGATTCCAAACATGATAACCTCCCTGAATTTCTTGGGGAAGTTGTATCTCTGAAATACCAGCTAATAATTGATGGTATCGTTGAGCAATTTCTCGTCTTTGTTTATTCCACTGATCGAGATAACGTAACTTAACTTGTAAAATAGCTGCTTGGATACTATCAAGACGACTATTAATACCAACAACATCGTGATAATATCGTTGTGCCGAGCCATGTTCTTTAATGACTCGAATGCTTTCAGCGATCGCAGGATCATTAGTTGTCACTGCACCACCATCGCCACAAGTTCCTAAATTTTTAGTGGGAAAGAAGCTAAAACAACCAACATGACCAATATTTCCCGTGATATCCTCTTGCCATTTTGCCCCTGTACTTTGAGCGCAGTCTTCGATCACGTACAAATTATGTTTTTCAGCAACATCCATTAAATCAGCCATATTAACCGGTTGGCCAAAGAGATGAACCGGTATAATAGCTTTGGTTTGGGGGGTAATAGCTGCTTCTATGGCTTCAATATCGATGTTAAAGGTATCCCGTTCGATATCCACAAAAACAGGTTTTGCCCCCACTAAACTAACGGTTTCTGCCGTAGCAATAAAAGTGAAGGATGTGGTAATCACTTCATCCCCTGCACCAATATTTAAAGCACGTAAGGCTAAATAAAGCGCATCGGTTCCTGAGTTACAACCAATACAATAAGAACTACCCACATATTCAGCTAGTTGTTGTTCAAAGTCGCTAACAATTGCACCACCGATATAACGACCGGAACGGACAACTTCGAGGACAGCACGATCAATTTCTTCACTAATAAGCTTATATTGACGGACTAAATCTACAGGGGGGATGGTATTCACTGGCATTTTAACAGCATTTTTTAACTGAGTTTATCAAAGGGATGGTTAAAGAAGCAAGTAACAGGGAGATGAGGTTGACTGGGTGATTGGGTGACGGGGAGATAGGGAGATGGGGAAACGGGGAGACGGGGAGACGGGGAGACTGGGGGAGTAAAATATTAATATTGTTTCTAATCTTCCCACACTTCCCACACTCCTCATATCACCTATTATTAACCTTTCGGGGCAAACTTCAAAGAAACGCCATTCATGCAATAACGTTGTCCTGTGGGTTTTGGTCCATCCCCAAATACATGGCCTAAATGACCACCACAACGGCTACAATGTACCTCAACTCTTGTCATAAATAAAGTACGATCAACTGACGTTTCAATGGCACCTTCAATGGGTTGATAAAAGCTTGGCCAACCTGTTCCACTGTTATATTTAGTGTCAGAGGTAAATAAGGGTTGTCCACAACCGGAACAGTTATAGGTTCCTTCTCCATATTCTTTATCGAGAGGACTGGTTCCTGCTCTTTCTGTACCATGTTTCCGCAAAACATTAAACTGTTCTGGGGTTAACATTTCTTTCCATTCTTGTTCGGTTTTGTTAACTTCAAATTTTTTTTCTGAGGTTTTCATGATCTTTTTTTCTAAATAATTAACAACAAATGTCTAGTTTTTTAAACAGTAATCCATTGATCACTGTTCACTGCTAACTGTAAACTGTTCTTACTATTCTATCTCAATGCTAGTAGGTGATTCTTCTTCAGAAGGTTGAGAAGAAACGGGTTTACGATAGTCCATATAAAGGCGATCGCGCCAGAGGAAGAAAGCATCATAAGCAGTATTATCTGCTAACCCAGGAATTCCTTTCCCTTTGAGGTTATCAGGAATATCTAAATAGTCACCGCCAGGTTGTTTTAAAATAATACTTAATCCTGCTACGGCTAAATCAGCTAACGTGATTTCATCTCCCACTAAATAGGGTTGATGCTCTAAAATAAGACTGAGTGCTTCTAAGTCTTGTTTCAATGCTTTGGTAGCTTCTTTAACTGCATCAGGTCCAACCCCAACTCCTGTTCCTAAAGCACTCAAAAGATCCCCAGGAACCGCACTAATAATATTTTTTACCAAGTCAGGTACTTCTTTTGGTAAAACAGAACTACGAAAATTTGGGTTTTGATTTAACGCCCCAATTAAGGCGAGTCTTCCTTTAGTTCCGATAGATTCATCTGCCCATTCTTCTATTAATAAACATTGTCCCCGTTTAAGAGGATCAGCAGGAATTATGGGTTTTTCTGGGTATTTTCTATCTAAATAAAAGGCAATTTCAGTAGAGTCAGCAACAATAGTTTCTCCATCTTTTAAGACAGGAACTTGTCTTTGTCCTGACATTTTATATAAGTCTAATTGTCCCACTCCTGGGGTAACTTCAATTTTCCGATATTCTAACCCTTTATAATCAAGAATTAAGCGCACTTTCTCGGAATATTGAGAAACCTCAAACTGATACAGTTCTAACATTAGGTGTCCTCTCTCCAATTGTCGTTATCAATCTGTTTATACTGTAACGTTTTTTTACAATTCTATCACCAAAAATACTATTTTGTTGCAAATCTGCTATGTAATATTATGTTTTTAAGCAAAAAGGACTAATACTAAATTCGGTTCTCAGGTGAGATTAAGATTCACCCATTAGGATGACTCATTAGGGGGGCGCATGATTCATCAATGTAGCCCTAAACTATAACGTAGGCCAATGAAGAGGATATCATGGTGAATCTTACCTTACCCAGATGGTTACAGCCAACTTTCGACCTTAATAAGCGATCGCAAATTACTGGTGATCGTTGCTTCAAAGAAAAGCTCGTTGATCCTTTTCCCCCTGAAGAAAAAGATTTATCCCAACCAACTCCTTCATTGAGTTATTTAGATGATTATATTCACCAATATTTTTGATTTTGGTTCTCTGGAATTAAGCGTGATCGCACCTTAAATTTAATTGAAGGGGCGATTTATCTTATTTTTTGCTTATCTTGTCTTAGTATATCAAGAATAATGACCAGCATCATCTTTTTACAGAAAAGTCAGCAACAAATTGAGCAATGGGAAGTTGGCGAGCAATTTATTGTAGTATCATAAGAAGATAGAAGATTGTATATACATTATAATTATAGCTAATTATAGCTAATTATAGCTAAACAAATGAAAATAACAGAAATATTTACCACTGATCATCATTTTGAACAAGCTAGGTTTACAATTCTTTTACCACTTAATAAATGATTGCAGTTTAACTTTAATTAGCACTCAAGAAAATAGCGATCGCTATCTATTAGTAAAGGGAGATCGCCACATTTCTCAACTTAAGAATTAGCTTCTACCGAGGATATTGAGTCATTAATTCTCGAACTTGTTCAGCATGATAAGAACTACGGGTTAAGGGAGAGGAAACCACTTGTAAAAAGCCGATAGATTCCCCAAATGTTTGCCACGCTGCAAAGGTTTCGGGGGGAACAAACTCTTTTACCCCTAAATGTTTAGCAGAGGGTTGCAAATACTGTCCTATGGTCAAAATATCACAATCAACGGCCCGTAAATCTTCCATAACTTGACGCACTTCTGCATCTGTTTCTCCTAACCCCACCATAATACCGGACTTGGTATAGAGTTTCGGGGCTAAGGTTTTGGCCTGTTGCAATAAAGTAAGTGATCGCTGATAATCTCCTTGAGGACGAACCCGACGATAAAAACGGGGAACTGTTTCCGTATTATGGTTGAGAACTTCGGGTTTAGCTGCTAATATAATTCCTAATGGGTCCCAGTTACCGCATAAATCGGGAATTAACACCTCAATGGTGGTTTTTGGGGAAACTTGACGAATACCTTCGATACAACGTACAAATTGAGAAGCCCCTCCATCCGGTAAATCATCACGGTTAACGGAGGTAATGACGACGTGATTGAGACGTAAACGACGTACTGCTTCAGCTAGGTTTAAGGGTTCCTGGGGGTCTAGGGGTTGGGGTTTCTTTTCAAAATCAATATCACAGTAAGGACAAGCGCGAGTACAAGCTGGCCCCATAATCAAAAAGGTTGCTGTCCCTGCATGGAAACATTCCCCAATATTAGGACAAGAAGCTTCTTCACAGACTGTATTTAAGCCTAAATCTCTTAATATCTCTTTAACGCTACCAACCCTTTGCCATTGAGGGGCTTTTACCCGTAACCACTGCGGTTTAACCGTCATCTTTACCTAATCTCTATATCTAATCATTTAAACTTATCTTATCATTTACTAGACAGAGAGTCTCCCCACCCATACCTGTTTCAACAGAGATTGAAAGTTAACCCATTATTATTGCGATGTGACTGCTATCACAGGGAATTATTGAGGATACTATTATCATGTTATTGATCGTGATTATAAACTTAAGTAAAGATTAAGAGTGTATTATTAAATGTTTACTTTTGACAATGTTTAACCTTTTCTCTGTACGAGCAAAATTAACTTTATCTATAACATTGATTATCTTAGGAATAACTGGTGGATTAACCTTTCTCTCTGTTCACAAAGATCAAAAGTCTCACGAACATGATATGACAGAAAAAGGGGAATTATTTTTAGATTCTATCGATGTTTTATTGCGTAACTCTCTCTATTCTTTGGATGTAAATACGGTTGTTAGATCAGTAGAACAATTCAGAGAACATCAAACTTTGATCGAAACGGTCTGTGTTTTTGATGCTGATGGTAGACTGTTAATAGAATCAACACAAGGCAATTTAACCTTAGAAGCTCAACCCGATATTTTTGGAGTAGAAATTATCAATCATCAAGGATACATTTATCAACAATATGATGATTATTTGTTGGCAGCTAAACCAATTAGATTTGGAGAAAAAACGGTAGGTGGTATTGCAATTAAACTTTCAAAAAATAATTTGCAAGAAAAAATTAATACTGTGCGCGTTCAGGGTTTATTAATTGCTATTTTTGCTGTTTCTGGTGGTGTTATTATTACTTTGTTTATTAGTTATTCTGTAACTGTTCCTCTCAATCAGTTAGTTAAAGCAACTAAACGTATTACTGAAGGGGATCTCAGTTATCGAATTGATTTAAAGAATAAGAGTGAGTTCTCTTTGTTGGCTAAAGAATTCAATAAAATGAGTGATTGGCTAGAAGAAACATTACAAAAATATCAAGAAAGTAATACACAATTGCAACATGATTTGTTCCACGATAACTTAACTGGGTTGTCTAATCGTGTTCATATTATTCAGGAAATTGAGAAGGCAATTAACAGGAAAAAAGGTAATAATGATTATAATTTTTCTCTTCTTTTTTTAGACTGCGATCGCTTTAAAGTGATTAATGATAGTTTGGGTCATGATGTAGGAGACCAAGTTTTAGTTAATCTTGCTGAAAGACTCAATTTATGTATTAGAAAGGATGATATTGCTGCCCGTTTAGGAGGAGACGAATTTGTTATTTTGATTAACAATATCAGTGATGTTGAGCAAGTAACACAAATTGCTGATCGCATTTTAGAAAAGATGAGTCAACCTTTAATATTAGATAATCAACAATTAGTAATTACCATGAGTATTGGGGTTGTCATGAGTCAGGAAAACTATAAAGATGCCGATGATTTGCTAAGGGATGCAGATGTTACAATGTATCATGCTAAACAAAAAGGAAAGGCTCAATATGCTATTTTTAAGCCGATCATGCACACCGAAGCATTAGAAAGATTAAAAGTAGAAAATGGACTGAGAAAAGCCTTAGAAAAAAAAGAATTTCATCTTTATTATCAACCTATAATTTCTCTTACAACATCTCAATTAATTGGCTTTGAAGCATTATTAAGATGGCACCATCCCACTCAAGGTTGGATTTCTCCGGGTAGCTTTATTCCTGTTGCGGAAGAAACAGGGTTAATTGTTCCTTTGGGAGAGTGGGTTTTGCAAGAAGCTTGTCGTCAAATTAGTGTCTGGCAAAGTCATTTTACTTTCTCTAAACCCTTAAAAATTAGTGTTAATATTTCCAGTTATCAACTTAATCAATCTGAGTTTGTTGCACAAGTACAAAGAGTTTTAAAAGAGACTGAAATTAAAGCTAGTCAATTAAATTTAGAAATAACAGAAACCGTAATTATGGATAATATTGAATCTGTTTGTTTTAAGTTACAGTGCTTACAAAAACTCGGAGTTAAAGTATCTATTGATGATTTTGGTACGGGTTATTCTTCCCTTAATTATCTACAACAATTACCTATAGATATTTTAAAAATAGATCGTAGTTTTGTGAGTAGACTAGAATCTCATCCTACTGAGTTTCGGATCATTGAAGCTATTATTAAACTCGGTAATATATTAGGGATGGAAACCTTAGCAGAAGGAATTGAAACTTTAGAGCAATATAACTTAATTAAATCTTTAGGAGTTAATTATGCTCAAGGATATCTATTTTCTAAACCTCTAAATGTGAACTCGGTTGAACAAATTCTTTACTCTTTATTTGAATCTGCTTCTTTAGCTTGGAAAAGTGATGATTACCTTCCTTCAATATTTCGGTAAAACCATTAGCTTATTAACAGTACCAATACTGATTAGTTGTCAGCAAAAATCTCTTGAGACTCCTACCCCAAATCTTACTTTCAAACCTTCCTCTAGCTCTGTTATTTTAGGAGAAATTTCTGATGATCCAACGGAAGTTTTTGAAAGCTTTCAACCATTAGCTGATTATCTAACTAAACAATTAAGTGGAGAGGAAAATATAACCGCAAAAGTTGAAGTTGCTCCGAATATGGAGACGATGGCAAAATGGCTAAAATCTGGCAAAGTAGAATTATATTTTGATAGTCCTTATCCTGCTTTTTTAGTTAGTGAAGCATCCGATGCTGAAGTAATTTTAAGTCGCTGGAAAGGAGGGGTTTCTGCTTATAATAGTGTGATTATTACCCTTCGTGATCAAGGGATGAAAGAGATCAATGATCTACGGGGGAAAACTATTGCTTTTGAAGAAAATTTTTCCACATCAGGATATATGCTTCCCTATAGTTATTTAAAACAACAAGGGTTAAATTTGATAGAAAAAACCTCTGATAATCAATGGATTTCTGAAAATGAAATTGGTTATGTTTTTAGTGGCAATGATAATAATTCTTTACAATGGTTAGTTAGTGGCCGTGTTGCTGCAATGGCTATGGGTTCGGTTGATTTTGAAAAATTGCCAGCAGAAACCCGCGAACAATTTATCATTATTGGTGAAACAAGATCAGTTCCTCGTCATATGGTTGTTATTTCTCCTACTTTATCTAAACATAAAATAAGGAAGCTGAAAAAAATTCTTTTAGAAATGAATGAAAGCAAGTCAGGAGCAAATATTTTAGAGCAATTTGAGGAAAGCACAAAATTTGCTGAAATACCCAAACATAAAAGCGATATTTTTCAAGAAATTCGTCCTCTTATCAATGCTAATCTTAAAAACATTGAGGAGTAATTAATCAATTTAACTGGTAACTGATAACTGATAACCAATAACTGATAATATAGTGTGAAAAATTCTAAGGATTTATATGGCTTTTACTCAAAATCCGATCAAGTTTGGAACCGATGGCTGGCGTGGGGTAATAGCAGCCGACTTTACCTTTGAAAGAGTGGCACTGCTGGCTCCTTTGTGCGCTAAGATTTTAGAAGAAAATTACGGCACTTCTAGCAGCGAGCGCAAAATTATTGTTGGTTATGATCGCCGTTTCTTGGCAGAAGAGTTTGCTGAGGTGACTGCCAACGCAATCATCGAAGCAGGTTACGATGTTATTTTATCGGAGTCTTATGCCCCTACTCCGGCTTTTAGTTGGGCAGCCAAAGTGCAAAACGCATTAGGGGCGATCGTTTTAACAGCTAGTCATAACCCGGCCAAGTATCTAGGGTTAAAGGTGAAAGGGGCTTTCGGGGGATCAGTAGCACCAGCAATTACCCAACAAATAGAGGAATTGCTTCCTAACCCACCTCAGTTTTCCGCCTCCCCTGGCAGTTTAAGCCATTTTGACCCCTGGGAAAGCTACTGTCAAGGCCTACGTCAAAAAGTAGATATCAACGCCATTCAAGGGGCAATTAAAGCGGGGAAATTAAGAGTTTTTGCCGATGTGATGCACGGGGCTGCGGCCAGTGGTTTGGAAAGGCTGTTGGGTTGCCCTATCGAAGAGATTAATGGCGATCGCGATCCCTTGTTTGAAGGGGGCGCGCCTGAACCGTTACCCCGTTATCTCAGTAAGTTATTCCATACCATAAAAACCGCTATAAGTCAAGGGGATAATAGTTTAAGAGTAGGGTTAGTTTTTGACGGAGATAGCGATCGCATTGCTGCGGTGGATGGACAGGGAAACTTCCTTAGTTCTCAGATTTTAATTCCCATCTTAATCGATCATTTAGCTAAGCGAAAAGGGTTTACAGGAGAGATTATTAAAACGGTCAGTGGTTCTGATTTAATTCCCCGTTTAGCTGACGTTTATAATTTGCCTATTCATGAGACTCCTATTGGTTATAAATATATCGCTGATCGGATGTTAAATGCTGAGGTTTTAATTGGTGGTGAAGAATCAGGAGGAATTGGTTACGGAACCCATATTCCTGAAAGGGATGCCCTTTTGTCTGCATTATATGTTTTAGAAGCAGTTGTGGAAAGTGGTAAAGATTTAGGTCAATACTATAGTCAACTACAAGAAAAAACAGACTTTTTTAATGCTTATAATCGCATCGATTTGCCTTTAGCTAATATGGAAGTTAGAGCTAAATTATTACACCATTTAGAGACGAAACCATTAACAGAGATTGCTGGTCAAAATGTAGAAATTTGTGATACAAAAGACGGTTATAAACATCGTTTAACCGATGGAAGTTGGTTACTAATTCGCTTTAGTGGAACGGAACCTGTTTTAAGATTATACTGCGAATCTTTGACCATGAAACAAGTTCATCAAACTTTAAACTGGGCAAAAAATTGGGCTAATTCTATTTAAGCTTTTCAGGTTTTTAACTATTAGGGATAATTACTAAATTATCCCTATAAATCTATTTAAAATTCGTCGTTAATGACGGAGTTTTCAGCAGTCCAAACCACATTATCACCTTGTCCCCAGAAACCGTCGTATTTAGTTAATTTTAAATCTCCATACACTTTAGTTTGACAAGCTAAACGAAGATTTTTTTCTAAAGAATGGGGAGGTAGAGAACGTCTTGTTTTATCTTTCCAGTTAGCTTCAGACACTGTACCTTCTATTTCTAAAGAACAAGTACCACAGGTTCCAATACCCCGACAATTGATAATTTTCGCTTGACCATTATAGAGATCAATATTGTTCTTAAGAAGAACACGGCGTAAATTTTCCCCTTGATTACAGGTTATAATTTTTCCTTGTGCTGTAATTTTAAACATAGAATGATAAACTATTATGTTTTTATCCTAATTATACCCTATTTTAATCAATAAAAATCAACATCGTCGGGTGGGCAAATCAAAACTTATAGTCGTTTCAAATAAGTTTGAAACAGAGTAGTGTGAGCAGGATGCTCACTATGTTTACAATATAGTAGCCACGTTTTGTCTCATTTATATTTGAATTAACTATATCTAAATCTATTGTAATACTAGAAATTTTTGACCACCTAAAAAACTTAAATCAATCATCTTTTAAGTAATAAAGATAATACAATTAAAATAATTACTATAACCCCAAGACTCAGTAACATTTTTGTAGTTCTATTGCTTTTAGTTAAAATTTCTGAATAAGATAATTGATGATTTTGAATCAGCACAAAAGAATGAGGACTAAACATAAAAGGTAGGAAACGACTCAAAAGTAAACGAGCAAAAAAGTTAACACTCCATAATCTTTTTTGTAAAATATCTTGATTATATTGCCAAGGATAACTAATCTGAACTAAACGAATTAATGCTTTAATATCTTTCTGTCGTCGCTTTTGATAAATGGGAAGTGCTTGAGAAAGATTATCTTGAGTTTCTGTTAATATTTCCTGGAAAATATAAACATCTTCTAATGCAGAATTAACCCCTTGTGCAAGATCAGGAGGAAAACAATGGACAGCATCCCCTAATAAGATAACAGCAGTTCCCTGATTATTATCAGGTTTTCCCCAGATTTTATAGACTCCCGAACAATATTGAGGGATGGGAAATGTTCCTCCTTGACTAAAGGTAAATCTTTCTATTTCTTCATGAGAAAGAATTTTTTCTATAGGAATTTGAGGAAAAGCTTTTTGAAAATATTGTCCAACATCTTCGGGTGTTTTTAATTGCCAAATGTGATGATCTGCATAAGTAATAATATTAGCCGTTCTGGTTTTATTAGGATTTTTAAAGGGTAATAAACCCAAAGAAATAGCCTTATTTTTTTCTTTAAAACTTGAACGAATAGCATAGGCAATTGTTGATGTGCTGATATCGTTTTCTTCTTCTGACAAGGGAAATTGAGGGGGCAAAGTAAGCACTTTATACCTCATTCCAGAACTAGGAGAAGGAAACCTTTGCATCTCAAATAAGTGGGATTTATCTTCACTTTTTTGAAGAGTTTGACGGACAAGAGAATTTAATCCATCACCTCCTATTAATAAAGTAGGAGTCAAGGTTATTGGTTGATTATCTTCACTTTGAGTAATGATTTTTAAATGGTTTTTGATAATTTTAATTTCCAGACAATTGGTGTTAAATAAGACTTGAATACTATCTTGCCAATACTGTTTTATTTCTTGATAAAATAATTGTATCAACTCAGATCTAGGTAAGAAATAGGCTGTTTTTCTCTCAGGATCAATAATCGGTAGTTTTTTGGTTTTGCGTGTTGTGTCGGGTTTAATTACTGTTAAGTAAAAGTCTGTATTGGCAACACTCAAATCAGCTACTTTATCTGTAAGATTTAATGAATCTGTTAATTTTTGTCCTCTACCATCAATTTGATAACTAAAAGATTTATCGGGTTCATAATAATCAGAAGAGGGTATTTTCTCAATGACTGTAATATTTTTCCAGCCTCTTT
This sequence comes from Crocosphaera sp., assembly GCF_030064895.1. GTDB lineage: Bacteria > Cyanobacteriota > Cyanobacteriia > Cyanobacteriales > Microcystaceae > Crocosphaera. Next base: position 17,865 of record NZ_JASJEB010000047.1, read on the forward strand.
TTGCTAACATTAATGCTGTACCTAAACCTGTAGGTCCGCCACCAATAATAACAACACTTTTTTTGTCAAAGTTACTCATAATCGATAATATTTATTCCCTAAAATACAGTTAACTATAACATATTATTAAAAGCCCGTCGTTAACGCCGGTGTCTTATTCTTTTAAATTTTTTATGCTATTATCTATAATAGTAAGGTATTATGGGAGTTTTCTGTGTCTTCAAAACCCAAAAAGTCTTTAGATATAATTAGATTGGGCCAGTTTATGAAATGGCAAAACTTAGTACAGAGTGGTGGTGAAGCAAAAATAAGAATTCAAGGGGGAGAAGTGATGGTTAATGGTTGTGTTGAGACAAGAAGGGGACGACAATTAATCAGTGGAGATAAAGTAACTTTTAATGGTAAGCATTACGAAGTCAATTTATAGTAAGCTGTTAAGCAGTTAAATCACTCCGCAGTGACTGACAATGAGACAGTGAGGGGGTTTTAAGGTTTGTTTACTAATTTGTCAATACGTTGTTTAAATTCCTATTAGCTTAAGGGTTCGCCTCGTTTTTCTAAGAGAAATTTGTTAATAACTTAAATATTAAATATTTCTTTGTTATACTACTGCAATAAGTAGTTATATGATCTAAAAATATGTCTAATTTAGGTTCTATTTTGAATAAGTTTCTATTTAAAAATAAGGTTAACTTTCGGGACATTAGAGATATTTAAAAATGGCTATTCATAGGGCTATTATTATTTTTCTGTGTGAGTATTTTTAGTCAATATACTTTACAAGCTCAGAATAATTCTAACTATGCTATTAGTATGCAAGCTGACTTTAATCGGCCAGAATTTTATCCCCTTAACCAATCAATAAACCGTGACCAATATCAACCAGTCGCTGAATGGACAGGGCGATTAATTTTACCAACTCAAGAAGAAATCGTTGCTAAACAATCACAATGGGTAGAAAAAGATTGGGTTAAAATTGAACTACATAATACCCCACAAACCTTTCAACAATTAAGAGGAAAAATTGTAACTTTAACTTGGCAAGAGACACCCCAAGTGAATTATGTAGAGAAAGTTACTACAGATATAAAATTCAACGATAGAGCCAGAAAAGCTTATCAAAAGGGAGATGTTGTCCCTTCTCGTCTCAATGGAAGGAAACAAGTCGGCCCTTTACAATCCTTAGCCGGCGCACGTCAATACGATGATTTAATAGTAAAATTAACAGGAAATGTAGAACCTGTTTTAAACGATGATTTATTGACAGAAAAAGTAGAAGAAACACTGATTAAAATTGAAAGAGAACCTATACAAATAACTGGTCGCTATTATGGATTAGTAAAAATAGAAGGAGAAGCTAAAAACATTAATAGAAAACCCTCAGAAGATTGTCCAGGAGAAAAACCATGTTCAGGAGAATATTATCAAGTTCGTCACTACAATAGAGTTTCACAACGCTTTGATGGCCCTGTTGAAACAATCAGAATTCCCCAGCAACCTCGAGGTAATAATGGACGGTTTATTTCCACCCCTCGTTATCTGGAAAACGCCGAAACTGGAAAAGAGGGATGGTATATTTATGGGGCTCAAGATAAACAAGGAATTTTTACCGTACAGTCCTTAAAACCAAGAGCTTTAGTGCAACTAAAACCCGAAAGAGTTGAATTAAATCTACAGCCTGGACAACGTTATATTGCCCGAGAAAATTGGCAAAATACTCCAGAAAGAAAAGGGTCTTTTCAAAGTGTTTTAATTGCGCCTTCTGACCAGAATAGAGAACAAGCAATAAATGAATGGAAAGAAGGAGACTATGGCTTAGTAATTCATGCTTTTGGAGGAATTGGAGGAGATAATGGGGAAAGAATATCTGGTGGAACAGTAACCGGACATTTTTCTTATGGAGTGGCAAAAGTTGTTAAAGACTTTTTTACATCGGAGTTACAATTTGACATTATTTATTATCAAGTTTATGCCCAAAATCCACAAGGGATAATCTCTGGAAAGATTGACTGGTCAGCTTATTCAGGAGATTTACAAAGAGGATGGGTTGCTTCTCGCCCCTTGTCTGATGTTATTGTTAAGTTAGATGTTTTATCCGATTTTACAATAGCTAATCAAACCCTTTCTTTTGGGAGACAGCTATTAGAATCTATAGAAATAATGATGGCACGTTATCGCACAGGAGATGGCACTGGAGTTTCTTCTGTTACTCCTTCTACCTCTTGTGTTCAAGACTCTAGTCAGGCACTATATATTGCCATGCAAAAGTTAAAACAACAGGTCATTTCTTCTCCTGAATTAATGAATTGGTTAAAAGAAAATCCCTCACAAATAGAAAATTCATTATTTGGGCAACTCAAACAACTGCTTCAAAACTTAAATAAAATTTTAGTTCCCTCTGGGGTTATTCGGGCTGACTGGCAGCAAAACGCCGAAGTTTTAGCAGGAGTAGCCGGGGGAGAACGTTTAACCACAGGTGAAACTATCTTATCTGGACTGCGAAGTTGGCGAACTATGTTGCCCCGTCGCGCCCATGATGAAATGAGTTCTATTTTTTTACACAATAATGCCAGTTTATGGTTTTTGAGAACTAATCAAATTCTAGGCTGGGATGCAACTATTTTGCCCCTAGCTCCCACTTTCCTTTTTGGTCAAATTCCCTTATTTTCAACTGTATTCACGAGAGTCATTTCAGCCCTGACTTATCCTCTTTCTCCTGAAGATTGGTATCTTAGTTTAGGACTTTTATTAAGTTATGGCATAATTGTTCTTTCTCTTGGCTTTAAAAGCGGTTTTTTGACCTGGAAATTAGTTGATATTTCCCCTAAAAAATGTTTTCAAATTCTACAACTTTTCTTTTTGCCAGCCTTCATAGAAGAATTGGTGTTTCGGGTTATTTTACTCCCCCATTCCTTTGAAGGAGTTTATGGCATAGAATGGCTGTTTTGGGTAACTTTAAGTCTAAGTTCATTTATCGTTTATCATCCCCTCAACGCTTTATTATTCTATCCCCAAGGGAGAAATGTATTTAGAAAACCAATCTTCTTATTCTTTGCTGGGTTATTAGGGATTATTTGTGCTATCAGTTACACAATAACCGCTTCTTTATGGCCTCCCGTGGTCATTCATTGGTTGATTGTGGTGATTTGGTTATTTTTCCTGAGTGGAGAACAAAAATTGACGATAAATTAATAACAATTAACAACAATTAACTTTCTTGAGTTGCTGTAACGGAAGACTTATGCTTTGCAGATAATAAGGTCGTCCACTTAGTTGTCAAGAGTCGGGGAACTAACAAACAAAATAGACTATTTAACAGTAACATCACCCATAATTGGAGATTGCTCATTTCCATAAGATAAAAGCCTCTTCTTTTGTTTATTTTTTCGCATCCCTAATTATGCCTAATATTGTTGAAAAAAGAAATAGCATTAAGTTTTAAATTTCTTGTTAGACAGATAAGTTTTTCTCAAGTTACAAAATATTAAGGTTTTATACCTCTGGAATTCAATAAAACTTTACGTTTTTTTCTAGCAATTTCTTGTAAGTCAATAATTCGATCAGTTTCATCAACTATTTCCCCGGTTAATACTTCTAAAACATCCTCTAAGGTTACTACTCCTGCAACTCCACCATATTCATCTAAAACAACCATTAAATGCTCACAAGTATCTTGAAAAGTCTTGAGTAACTTATCCGCTTTAATGGTTTCAGGAACATAATAAACTTGACGAAGTAACTGATTAATTTTCTTATTTTCTTTTCCTCTAATAATAGCTGTAAGTAATTCATCTTTAAGACAATATCCAATTACTTTATCGATAGATTCTTCAATAACTAAAATGCGACTATGTTCAGAATTAATAATTTCTTCTTGAGACTCTATTAAAGTTAATTCTCCTGGTAAAAAAGTGACAATTACTCTAGGAGTCATTAACTCGCTTGCGGTTAAATCATTGAGTTGAAATACTCGTTGAATCATTTCTGCTTCATCGTCTTCGATCACTCCTTCTTTATGACCAATCATAGTTAAAAAACGGATTTCTGTTTCATTGGTAGTCGGTAATTTTCCCTGTTTAGTAAAAGGAGAAGTTATTTGTTCCATTAACCAAACTAGAGGGGTAAAAATGACTGTCAAAAATTGTACAGGAATGGCAACAGATAGAGCGATGGGTTCAGAATACCTTTCCCCAATAGTTTTCGGAATAATCTCACCGCAGACAATAATTAGAAAAGTTAAAACGCTAGAAAATAATCCTAACCAAGCATCTCCTAAAACACTAGCAGCCAAGCTACCAATAACAATACTGCCTACAATATTAAAAATGTTATTTAGGATAACAATAGTAGCAATAGGACGGTTCATTTTACTGCGAATTGACTGTAAAACTATTGCTGTTTTTTTCTTAGACTGTGCTAACTGTTTAACTCGAACCCGTGAAACAGAAAATAAAGCAGTTTCTGCACAAGCACAAATTGCTGAACCAGTTAAGACAATTAAAACCACAAAAATAATATTAAACATAATAATTTTATTTTAAAGCATTTTCCATAATTTTATCTCGAATCATTAAAGCTGTTGCAGGAGCTAATAAAATACCGTTACGATAATGACCAGTAGCTAATAATACACCAGGATAGTTAGGAACTTCTTTAATAATAGGTGCTGCTTCTCCATCGGGACGAGGACGTTTTCCCGACCAAGTATTAACAATTTTTCCTTTTCTCAATTCAGGAAAGACAGAAAAAACTTGTTTTTTTGCCTGTTCTAAAAACTCAATATTTGGCTTTACCTCTCCCCTTTGATTAGGAAATTCTAAGGTTGCACCTATCCAATATTCTTGATTATTAATAGGAACAATATGGATGTCTTCCCCAGTAATCACAGGTTGAAAATTTACATTTCCTAAAGTATGATTCAACTTAATTTGTAATGCTTGTCCAAGAACAGGTTTAATTTTAACCATAGGTTGCAGGTGATCAATCAAAGGAGTCGAACCCAAACCAGCACAAATAATTAACCAATCCGTTTCTAGGGTCTGGTATGACGTTTTTATATGGTACGATTGACCATTATTTGCACTATCTATACCCATTGAAGTAATATTTTCAACTTTGACTCCAAACTGACAATTTACACCGTTTTGAGAGGCAGCTAAAACAAGAGATTCAGTTAAAATAGTCGGGTTAATTTGTTTATCATTAGGGGAATAAATTGCCCCAATCACACGATCATTTTGTACTTGAGGACAGCGTTTTAATAACTCATTTCGATCCCAAATTTCCAGAGGGTATCCGTTATCATGACGAAATTTTTGTAATTTATCCCATCTTTCTAAGGGATCATCAGCAAACCGTAACATTAAAATACCCTGATGGTTAACAGGAATTTTCTTACCTGTTAACCCTTCTAACTCAGGAATTAAAGTTGTATAACGTTCTAAACTAAGCTGCCTAAGTTTCCAACCCCTTCCCCTTTTTTTCTGGCTAATAATAGCCATTAAAACCCCTAAAGCTGCCCCTGTTGAACCAGAAGCAGGTTTTTTTTCATCAATTAGGGTAATATCTAAACCCTTAATTAAACTTAGTTCGTAGGCAATAGACGATCCAATTACACCGGCACCAATAATAGTAATACGAGTCATATAATTAATAATCTAAAAGCTGAAATAAGTAGAGGGCATAATAATTATGCCCCCCAAAATATTACATTTAAAATGACCTTAACTACTGGGAAGTAAATCTAAGAACCCTTGTAAATGCTCAACTGCTTCACGATATTGGCGTTGTGCAGCCACTGCATTACGTTCCTTAGCTGCAGCATCCAAGCGTTCAAAGTCGCTGAATAAAGCCTTAGATAAATTTCTCGCTTCCTTTTGATCTTTTGGTAACAAAGAACGAGTTAAACTACTCATTTCTTGACGAAGACCCCCTAAAGGCCCGTGAATATAAGTACGGGTATCGATCCAATTTTGATCCGCAATAAAACCTTTGAGAATGTTTAAATTTTCCTTTGCTTCCTCAATGGGTTCAACCAGAATCTGTAATTGTTCAATTTTTTCGGGAGAATAGGTAGTGGGAATAGAGGCTTTCGGACCCCCACAACTAACACAGAAGATGGCCACAGCCACCAATAATAAAGAGAGAATAGACCGAATACGTGGCATATTTCTAAGTTTTGTTAATGATATTAAGTAGACTCCTCCGTTAATTCTCTCAAGAATTGAGTAAATTGGTCAATGTTTTTATTAGAAAAAATGTACTAATTAAGCAAGTCTGTCCAGGTTTGTATAGGTTTTACTTACATCTTGCATCAGAACAGGAATACTTAATAATTAGAGGCAGAAGGCAGGGTGCAGGAAGCAGGAGGGAATAAAAAAGTTGAAAAATAAGATTATTTAGCTTTTAAATGTCTTATAACTTACTATATAACGTGATATATAAGTATTAATCCTTCTGCCTCCTGCCTTTCAACTCCTGCCTCAAAGAAAACTAGGCTTTTATTTGAAGGTGCAAGATGTCGGTTTTAGGAAGCAGACTGATTAAGTGTAGGATCATTAAACTTCTTCACTTGTTGACGAACCAAATGGCAAAAATGAGCAATAGGAGGAATAGTAATGCGATCGCTGGTAGAAACTAAAACCACTTGACGAGTTAATTGTTGAAGAGGTTTTGGGTTAGACTCATCTACAATAGGAAGCAAAGGACGCACCGATAAACTCTCATCTTTACTGCTTTCTATTAAAGCAGTTTCTGGTAACAAAGCGACGATTTCTCCTTGTCTAACCACCCCTCGAAAAGCATCTAGGGTATTCAATTCCATCACTGCATTGATAGTTAAATTGTGCATTGAACACCATTCCTGTAGCAATCTTTGCATTCCATAACCATCTTTAAAAACTACTTGCGGATACTTCATTAATTCTGTATAGGGAACTTCTTTATAGCTAGTTAAAGGATGATCCGCAGCCATTAAAACATCAATCTTCTCTTCATATAATAAATCAACAGTCATCTCAGAGCTAGTGGTTAAAAAACGATTATTCATGACGATCGCAATATCCACTAAACCATCTCTTAACACCTTTAATGTGCGATCGCTACCTAAGGCCGTCACCCTTAATTGTACTTGAGGATAATCTACACAAAATTTTTGTAAAATTGGCGGTAAGAAATGGGAGCAAACCGAATGAATGGCTGCTACGCATAATTCTGGTTGTTTTCCTGCTTGTAAATCTTTGATTTCTTGCCCAACCGTTGCCCATTCTTGACAAATTTTTCTCGCTCTTGGCAACAATTTTTCCCCTGCTACCGTCAATCTTGCTTGAGCTGAGCGGTGAAACAATAAAGCCCCTAAGTTCGCTTCTAGGGCTTGTATTTGTCGGCTGATAGTGGATTGGGTAATGCTACACTTAGTTGCTGCCTGTCCAAAACTACCCGTCTCTGCGATCACCAAGAATGCTTGTAGTTGCTCAATTCGCATTGATAAGGCTTTAGGTATCTTCAACTCTTGATAATATCTTATTTTGGCAGTTTATTTCGTAGAATTTGATACTAAACTAATGAATAGTTGATTATTTTTTTTCTATGCAGTTTTTATTAGTATTTTTAGGAGGGGGTTTAGGGAGTTGTTGTCGTTATCTTATTAGTAAAATAATTAACGAACAAATAGAAACAATTTTCCCGTGGGGAACCTTAACAGTTAATTTAATCGGTTGTTTAATTATTGGTATTATAATTGGTTTAATTGAAAAATTCCCAATCCATCCTTATTGGATACTATTTCTAGTAACAGGATTTTGTGGAGGTTTTACTACTTTTTCTTCTTTTTCTTTAGAAAATAATTTACTCTTAAGAGATCAAAAACACACCTTATTATTAGTTTATACAATGTTTAGTTTATTGTGGGGATTTGCTGCTACTTTTCTCGGACTAATACTTATCAAAAGATTTTAGTTATATAGCTCATCATTAATCAGTTGACTGTTGAAGTTATCAAACTTTCTTTTGCCAAATTGTCCACAAGTACCCCAAGATAAAAGGTAACCATAAAACTAATCTTTCTTGACTATTTAAAAACCAACTTGTATCTCCTAATGCTTGACGATATTGTAAAACAAAATAAATAAAACTCGATAAACTAATTAAACGAACTCCTAAATTTTGATTGACTACAGCAAAAGGAATAATCCAAGTAAAATACCAAGCATGAATAACAGGAGAAACTATATATAAGAAAAAAAAGTATCCTAAACTAAATTGGCGAAAAGTTCTTGTTTGAGTTAATAACCAAATGATAGCAATAACTAAGGGAATAGCATAAATCCAATTCCATTGATGGGAATTTTGCCAAACTAAAGCTAATAAATAGGGAAAAAATTCGGCACTTTTTCCATAGGAAACGAAGTTAGAACTAGTAGGAATCAAAGGACATTCTTCTAGAGAACAAAAAGGAATTGCGCTTAAAACTAATGGCAATAATCCACTCATTAATACTAAACTAGCGAAGAAAAAATTAATCCGACGAAAAGCTTGATAAACTAAAAAGCCTAAAATCGGCAAAGATATCCATTTTACTGCAATACTAATCCCGACGAAAACACCAGATGAAACCCATCTCCAAGAAAAATCATGATTGTGATTAGAATCAAAAATTAACCAAGAAATTACTAAAGGCAAAATAAACCAACTATCATAGTGAGACCCTCCAGCAAAAGAATAAATCACTAAAGGATTCCAAGCATAAAGTAGGGTTCTTCTCTCACCAAAACGACGAGCTAACAACCAACAAATAAACAAATCAGCAACAATAAATCCCAATTTGAAAATCATTACACTGGGACTAATTGTCGCTAAAAAACGAAATCCCCATTGTGCAATAGGGGGATAGATAGCAGAGGTATCAAGATGATTAATTAGAGACCACCATTCTGTTCGATAGGGTATTAATTCAACTGCATCGGGAGCAAAATGATAGGGACTAATTCCTAATGTTTGTAAATATCCTTCCCAAAGATATCTCCAAATATCATCACCTGGATACATGGGAAGTAGCAATAAACGAGTCAATATTGTAACTGTCCAAAACCAAACCTTTGAAAGATTAGTAATTCCCCAAGACAAAAAAAATCCCAATCCCATAATTCCTATCCCTTGCAAAAATGGAGGAACAGTTTCTATTTTGAGAAAATCCCCATTAGGAATAATTAAAATTGTTCCTAAAAGCAAAAAAATAGACGAAAAGAATAATAAAAATTTAGATGAATTAAAGTTCAGTTTATCTCTTAAATATAAATTTCCTAGGGTCGTCAAAATAATAATTCCGGCTTTAATACTTCCAGAAATCGTTCCCGAAATTTTTGATTTCCCTCCTTTTCGAGGATAGTAATTTACAGGAATTTCACAAATATTTAGATTAGATTGAACGGCTTTTACTTGCATTTCCACCGTCCAACCAAATCCCCTATCTTCCATGGAAAAACTTTCTAATGCAGAACGGCGAATTAAGCGTAAAGGCCCTAAATCATGGTACGAATAACCCCATCCTAATTGAATCAGAAAACTAGCCAATCGGTTACCAAATTTTTGTACCGGTGTCATGACTTGACAACCCTTCACTGTGGCAGTGCGATCGCCTAAAATAAGGTCATAGGTTTTTTGTTTGGGCCAAAATTCCTCAAGTTGTGTTATGTCATCACTCCCATCTCCATCACAGAACAAAATCCACTCAATTTCAGGTGGTAAATTCTGTAAACCTGTCCAACAAGCTTGTCCGTATCCAACAATTGGTTCAGAGATGACTTCAACTCCTGCTTTTTCCGCTAAAGTTGCACTGCGATCACTGCTACCATTATCAATAATCCGAATTTTCTGCAATCCTAAATCATGTAGAGAGTTAATAACATTAATGATAGTTGCTTCTTCATTACGAACGGGGATAATAACTAGAATATTAACTAACCCTTTAGCTTTCTGGGAATTTGAATTAATGTTACTCATCTTATTTTTTTTATTTAGTTTTAAGTATAATGCTATAAAATAATGATTATTTTATCATTTTCTCAACTAAAATTAAGATTTTTCGTTTTAACAAAATTATTGGCAGAAGTCCCCAGCTATAAATTCTCAAAGAAATATTGATATGTTAGGTGGGGATGAATGACAATCAAAAAAATAAACAACACAACCTCCGAGCCATCTTATCTTTGTGCTATAATATTAGCAATCGTGCAAGTAGATGATAATGTACAAGGCATATAAATTTAGAATCTATCCTGATACTAAGCAACAGCAAGCATTAGCGAAGGCTTTTGGTTGTTGTAGATGGTATTGGAATTATTCTTTAGATTTATGCCAGAAAACTTATCAAAAGACGGGTAAAAGTTTGAGCAGGGGAGCTATTCAAGGTCTTTTACCAGGACTTAAAAAAGAATATCCTTGGCTCAGTGATGCTTACTCTCAGTGTTTACAATTTGTAGCTTTAAATCTCTCACGAGCTTACCAAAATTTCTTTGAGAAAAGAGCGAAGTTACCTCGATTCAAATCAAAGCATGGTAGGCAATCCATGAGTTATCCTGCTAATGTTAAGTTTGAAGGTGATTACCTTAAACTAAATCGAAAGATAGGTAAAATTTATTGTCGTCGTCACCGAGATTTTGAGGGAACTATTAAGACAGTTACTATCTCAAAAAACAGTGATGGCAAATACTATGCTTCGGTTACAGTTGATGATGGTCTAGAGAAACCAGAAACCTCAACAGAAGGCAAAGCAGTAGGAATAGATTTAGGATTAACTGATTTTGCTGTGACCAGTGATGGTTCCAAATTTGATAATCCTAGACATTTAGCTAAACATCAACAGAACTTAAAGCGTAAGCAACAAAAATTATCTCGTAAACAAAAGGGGAGTAATACTAGGCAAAAAGCTAGACGGTTAGTAGCTAAAGTCCATTCCAAAATCTCTAGATGTCGAGAAGATTTTTTACACAAACTATCCCGTAAGATAGTCAACGAAAACCAAGTTATTGCTGTAGAAAATCTCAATGTCAAGGGAATGGTGAAAAATCATAACTTAGCTAAAGCTATTAGTGACTGTGGTTGGGGAATGTTTTGTACAATGCTCAAATACAAAGCAGAAAACGAAGGAAAAACTTATATTGAAGTTGATAGATTTTTCCCTAGTTCTAAGACTTGTCATGTATGTCTAAATCAAGTAGATAGCTTACCTCTTGAGATTAGAAACTGGACTTGTGAGCATTGTCACACAAACCATGACCGTGACATAAACGCATCAATAAATATTAGAAATGAAGCCTTACGGATATTGTCGTTAGGGACTAGCGATACTGCTAATGGAGGGAATGTAAGACGGCTAGGAGGTAAGATTTCTTACCTCTTAGACGCAATTCCCAATGAGATTGGAAACCCCAACTATATTGCTTGCAATTAGTTGGGGTAGTTCACATAGTTAGTAAGGAACGAACTTAGAGTAGAGGATTATGAACAAGGGAGTAATACCAATTATTTTTTTGCTTATAGCATGGGGAATTGCTAGTTGTGGAGCAGTTGACAAGGAAGCGCAAAGCGAAAGTTCTCCCATTGATAAAAGTCAGATTGAAACAATTGTCAATGGTAATCCTTTTGATTATCAAGATTATGCTACGGTTTTAGAAACATATGTGGACGAGGGTGGACTAGTGGATTATGAGGGGTTACAGGCTAATCGAGAACAACTAGATCGCTTTAATCGCTCTTTGGGAGAAGTTTCCCCCGCAGTTTACAATAGCTGGAGTCAAGAGGAAAAACTAGCTTTCTTAATTAATGCCTACAATTCATTTACCTTAGAGTCAATTATCGACCAAAATCCCCTCAAAGACAGTATCCGCAAGATTCCTGGTGTGTGGAAAAGACGCAAATTTTCCCTCGCTCAAACTGAAAAAACTCTAGACAATATCGAACACGATATCATTCGCCAAGAGTTTAATGAGCCGAGAATTCATGCTGCTTTGGTTTGTGCTGCAATTAGCTGTCCACCCCTGCGTAATGAGCCTTATGTTCCCGAACGGTTAGACGCACAATTGGCAGAGCAGTCCCAAAAATGGATTGCTAGTCCTCATGGTTTTCAGATAGATCGACAAAATAATCGCGTTTCTATTTCGGCAATTTTTAAATGGTTTGGTGAAGATTGGCTCGAAACCTACAGTAGTGACGAAAAATTTGCTGGTAGCGAGCGCGAAAAAGCAGCACTTAATTTTATCAGTCAATATGTCCCTCCCGAAATTAGGACCTATTTGGCACAAGGCAATTATCGAATTAACTATTTAGATTATGACTGGTCTTTAAATAAACAAAATTAATCCAGCTGTAAATTTTCCGTTGCTGGACACGGAACTTATAGCATTTCCCATACTCATGAGGTGAGCTACAGAGCTTTTGCTTTTAATATTCTGCAAGGTTTATAAAAGAAAAATAGGGTCATTTATTTATTTGTAAAAAATGAAAGCTATGATGACGATTAATGAACTCAAAAATATTTGGTTAAATTTAGTCAGTTATAACCACTCAAACTTAGTATTTTGCCAAGAAAGCTGGAGTGAAATTGAAACAGCTTATGGACAATTATCAAGATATTATCATAATCTTAGTCATCTCATTCATCTCCTTAATTTAGCCTTTCAGTATCAAAATAATATCCAAGATTTTGATACCTTATTATTTTCAATATTTTATCATGACATTGTTTATCAAATTCCTGGAGAAAATAATGAATTAAAAAGTGCTGACATAGCAAAAAAAAGATTATTAATGATCAATTATCCGACTCAAAAAATCAAAAAGTGCTTTTCGCAAATTATTGCCACAAAAAATCATAGTGCAAAAAAAGAACTAGATATAAATTGGTTATTAGATTTAGATTTAGCTATCTTAGGGACACAGAGAAATCAATACATAGAATATACAAAAAAAATTAGACAAGAATATGCAATCTACCCTGACAAAATTTATAATCAGGGAAGAAGCAAAATTTTAAATACATTTCTTCAGCAAAAGACCTTATATAAAACTCAATTATGTCAGGAAAGATTTGAACAGACAGCTAGAAATAATCTAATCTGGGAACTTGAATTATTATCCATTATTGAATGAGAATAAATAGTTTCTAACCGTCAGTATTCTTTAATTAATTCAAGGTAGTTAATTGAGCATCTTTGTAATAATGACTCAAAATCTGATCATAACGAATACCTTGTTGAGCTAAATAATGGGTTCCCCATTGACTTAAGCCAATACCATGACCATAACCCCTCCCTTCAATAGTAAAAGTTCCGCGATTATTAGAGATAGTAAATAAGGTGCTTTTGAGCTTTAAAGCCCTACGTAGCTCATCATCAGTAATGTTACGAGAACCCCCACTACCGACAATTTTCATAGTAATAATGCGTCCATGAGGCGTAATTTTTTCAGGAATAAGCGATCGCACCGAACCCACGCCACCGATGAGACGACCCATTTCCCTAGCACTAAAGGTTTTATTCCATTGAAACACAGGAGCTAATTGATCATAATCTACCACACCCCGTAAATAGGGCAGAGGAGAACTCCAAACATCCTCAACATTTTCTGTATGACCCCCAGAAGAAGAATGGAAGGCTGATAAAATCACTTTACCCTTGTAAGTCAAAACTTGTCCTAAAGTAGCCTTAACCGCCTCATGAGTGGTGACAAATTCCGTTTGCAACCCCTTATATACCTGGGTGTTAGTAGTCGTATCTAAATCATAATAACGATTAGTCGCCCGAGACGCTTTGTAGAGAGCATAGGTTCGAGCTACCACTGCTTGAGATTTTAAAGCTTCTTGGGGCCAGGTGGGATAAGCTTCAGCACCAACCACACTGTACAGATATTCCTCTATATCTACCAAATTAAGAGCAGTTACCCCTTTTCCTTGACGAATCACCCGAACCTTGCCCCGATACCAGCGATCGCCGATCCAGATCACCCCATCGTCCTTGGGTTCGATGATCAGATGACTAGAGTTCCATTGATTGAGGTTAACCCCACTGCCTCCAGGTTTCACCGTAAAGCCATCCAGAGCCGCTAAATTGCCCATTGCTCGCCCTCCAGCGTCTCGGACAATGGCCTGGGTTGAACTGCCCACCTGCACAGCACTAACGCCCTTTTTGATAGCAATACGGAGTTCTTGGGCAGCTTGTGCCGGGAGACAGAATATAAGCCAAACTAACCCCATTAGTCCACCATATTTCGCCAAAGTTAGCCAGAATGTCTGGGTAGCCTTTCCCTGACTGTTGACCTGTTTATGTACTTTCATCACTGTTTTCCTCACACACACCTTACAAAATAGGGAAATCACATTGTATTATAGCTTTAGAGAATATCAAAAATAACCATATAATGTCCGCTTTATCCCGTCATTATCGTTTAAAACAGGGGAAAACCCAAGATAAGGCCAGACTGTTGAAATTTATGCAACTGACATATCAAGAGTTATTTCCCGAACAGTCTAATTTTAGTCATTTAAGCAAGACTATTGACCAATATTTATCATCAAAAACCCCTATTTGGTGGCTAGAATATCAACCCAACAAGGAAACAAAATCAGACATGATTGCTTGTCTCTGGATGGGAACCGCCATCGATCAAGTCAATGGTCATCAGTACGGACACATCTTTTTAATCTATGTTAAACCGAACCATCGTCGTCAAGGGTTAGCCACAACCTTGATCCAACAGGGACAACAATGGGTTAAGCAGCAAGGCTATGATCAAATTGGCCTACAGGTGTTTAAACGCAACCAAGCAGCCCTGAAACTGTATACCAAATTAGGCTTTTCCCCTCAATCTTATTTAATGTTTAAATCTGGAAATATCAACGAATAAAGACATTTTTTAAGCAATAGCTAATCCTACCATTATTAATCAAGTCAGTGATTTGTTCCAAAATTCGTTATGATGCTTTAACAAGTCGCTAACTGTGAGAAGTGAGACGGAAATGAATAAACACGATCTTTTAAAATCAAAATCCCCTTTAAGAAAAACCCTGGTCAAACAAGGTATTAGCTTGGTGAGTGGACTGGGTATTTTAACCAGTGGAGTCGGTTTCAACGGAGCGATCGCCCTATCAGAAACCTTGGTCATTCCCGAAACTCCGACCCCCACCGTTAAACCAGAACCCGTTTCCCCACCTCCTGTAAAAGTGCCGAAGGTTTCTCCCTCGGTTGCTCCGGTTCCTTCTAGTAATACCAACTCTGTACTAAGACGGACTTCTAATAAACCTAATCAACCCAAACTGTCACCGAAACCCTCAGTTTCCCGTACTCGTGACACCGCTAAACCAAAAGTTAAATTATCAGCCCCAAAAATATTAGATCCGCAAACCTCGAAAAGCGAACCCCCTAAAACCTTAAGACAAGCACTTACTCAACCCCAAACTATTCAATTATCCCCTTCTGTTACCACTAAGGGGAAACATAGTTATATTGATCCCAAAAACTACAGTAACCCCAGTCCAACGGTGACAACACCCAGTAAAGTTGTCTTAACCGAACGTTCCACCGGCTGTAAAACCGTTGCCCAAAATGGTCAGTTATCCAGAGGTAGTTGTGGTGCAGTGGCCACTCAAAAACCAAAAGTACAAGCCCCTCGACAGTTACCCTCTCGTCGTGTTACCTTAGCCTCTCGTCAAACCAAAAAAAACACTCAGGCAGCTAAACCAGTTAGAGCTAGATCTGCTCCAAGAGTCGAACCGTTGCGCTTAAAACGTAGCCCCATTGCCTCAGAACAAGTGTTTAACTTACAACCGATGCAACGTCGGGGTCTATCCATTGCTTTAGAACCCTTACCCCGTTATAACCGCGCTGCTTCGATGTATGCGCCCACTGCACCCCAAGCACGGAAAACAGATTTAATCTTTCCCTTACCCATAGCGGCCACCATGACATCTGCTTTTGGTTGGCGGATACACCCCATTGCTGGAACCCGAAGAATGCACAACGGGACTGATTTTGGCGCACCAGAAGGAACTCCCGTATTAGCTGCTTATTCTGGGGAAGTTTCCCACGCTGACTGGTCTGGGGGTTATGGTTTAATGGTAACTCTACGTCACCTAGAAGGCACTCAAGAATCTCGTTATGCTCACCTTTCCGATATCTACGTACAACCTGGAGAATGGGTGGAACAAGGGACAGTTATTGGACGACTTGGTAATACAGGATATTCCACTGGCCCACACCTTCACTTTGAATGGCGACACCTCACGGAACAAGGATGGGTTGCTGTGGATGCTGGTCTTCATTTGGAGTACGCTATGGATAATTTAATCCGTGCTATGCAGTACGCTCAAGCCAGCGAAAACCCTGAAGGTTAAAGATAAAGTGGGGAGAGTAGAAACAATTTTCAATTGGGTCTATCAAAATCTCGGTTGAATGAGGGTGGGGAGTGTGGGAAGGGTGGGAAGTGTGGGAAGACTAGAACAATATTAATATTTTGCTTCCCCATCTCCCAGTCTCCCTGTCTCCCCCATCTCCCAGTCTCCCAGTCTCCCAGTCTCCCAGTCTCCCAGTCTCCCAGTCTCCCAGTCTCCCAGTCTCCCAATCTACCCGAACTCAAACTAAGCTGCTGCTTCTAAACTAGATTCGTCAATTTTTTCAAGATGACGGCTAGTTTTTGGAGGAATAGGTAAATCTTGTCCTTTATGAAAGTCTTCTTGTACTTTATGGGTTAAACGGGGAGAAATTTGACGAACAATTTGAGTTAATAAGCGATCGCCTGTTTTTTTAATTACAGATAAGGGCAACTTATAAATAAACTGAGGAAACTGTACCGCTACATCCATCGCTAAATTCCATTCTACTTTCGTAATAATCTCTGGAACTTCTGATTTTTTCTGTTTTTTAAAGGCTTTTTCTATACCTGAACCAGCTAAATGGCTAGGAATTTCTGTAAGGGACATGGAAGCTTTATAATCTACTTCATAACCCAAATAAGGTTCATCGGGAATAGGAATACTGTGCATATCATAAACCCCGTTGATGGAAGGTTCTAAGACAACTGCTAACTTGGGTTCTACGTCATAGCCAAAGGACCCAAACCGTCCCACCGTTAAAATATAACCGTTATCCCCTATGGCTTCCGTTTTCATGGGTGCAGCACAACGACAAAACCATCCCTGATGAGCATTGAGATAGTTGGCCACTGTATCAGCGTCACTATACATTTCCATATACCCCACAAATTGGGTCTTAAAATGGATGGGATTGGTTTCTAAGGATTCAATGAGTCGTTGCTCTTCAAGATTGTCTAAAGATACCTCTGAAACCTGACTGGGATGATTATTGCGCCATTGACATTGCATAACGATTTCTTAAAAAGTTAGTTTACAGTGATTTTTTGCTGGTTATGGGGTCGTCAGACTCCTAATAAGGTTACGAAATTTACGAAACTTCATACAATAAAGAAAAGTTAAAGTATCTCAGTATCTATTTTAAATCAAGTCAAAGGAGTGTGACGATGAAAGCATTCGTAGCAGGTGCCACCGGAGAGACAGGTCGTAGAATTGTCCAGGAATTGGTCAATCGTCAAATTTCTGTCAAAGCATTAGTGCGAGATCAAGACAAAGCAAAGACCATTTTGCCCCCTGAGGCCGAGTTAGTCGTCGGTGATGTCCTAGATGTGGACAGTTTAACCAGAGCGATGACGGGATGTACTGTCTTACTCTGTGCCACTGGTGCAAGACCGAGTTTTGATCCTAGCGGACCTTATCAGGTGGACTACGAAGGAACAAAAAATTTAGTCAACGTCGCTAAAGGGCAAGGAATAGAACAGTTTGTTTTGGTTTCTTCCCTTTGTGTTTCCCAATTTTTTCATCCCCTTAACCTTTTTTGGTTAGTCTTATACTGGAAAAAACAAGCAGAAAACTATCTGGAAAATAGTGGTTTACAGTACACTATTGTCCGTCCTGGTGGTCTTAAGAACGAAGATAACTCAGATCCCATTTTGGTGTCATCCGCAGATACTCTGTTTGAAGGCAGTATTCCTAGAATAAAAGTCGCTCAAGTTTGCGTAGATTCTCTGTTTAAAGATGATTATCAGCAAGGCATTCTAGAGATTATTACTCAACCCACTACAGTTTAATACTAAATCCGATTATCAATCTTTTAGAAGAGATATAGCAGTCAGGAATGATTCATGAGATATTTTTTTCTTATTTCCTGTTCCCTATTGCCTGTTCCCTGTTCCCTTATACTTAGACTTAATTCTCACAACTGATAACTGACTGCTATAGTAGGGTTTTCAAGTGTTAACCTATCAAGTTTTTAAGAGAGAGTATCTCAAGCGGATTTTGTTTAAAATCATTGTTTGTTCTTTATTTAATTATTATTAGATTATTTGTCATGAAATATCGAAGATTTGGCCGCACAGAATTAGAAATGCCTGTTTTTTCCTGTGGAGGAATGCGTTATCAACATAAGTGGCAAGATGTTCCTGAAAAGGAAATTCCTGAAGATAATCAACGTAATTTAGAGGCCACTATTAAACAGTCTTTAGAAGTTGGTATTAATCATGTTGAAACGGCAAGAGGTTATGGAACATCAGAAATGCAATTAGGTAAAGTCTTGCCTAAACTTCCTCGAGAAAAGTTAATTGTTCAAACTAAAGTTTCTCCTAAGGAAGACCCTAAAGAATTTCGACGACAATTTAACCAATCTTTAAATTTTTTGCAACTCGACTATGTTGATTTATTGGGATTACATGGCATTAATACAGATGAAATTCTGGACTATTGTGTTCGTCCTGGGGGCTGTTTAGACGAAGCACGAAAATTACAGGAACAGGGGAAAGTTCGTTTTATTGGCTTTTCAACTCATGGACCAACTGATATTATCAAGAAGACCATAGAAACCGATTGTTTTGATTATGTTAATCTCCATTGGTACTATATTAACCAAGTTAATTGGCCAGCTATAGAAGCAGCTAAAAAACATGATATGGGTGTGTTTATTATTAGTCCTTCTGATAAGGGCGGAAAACTTTATAATCCCCCTAAAAAATTGGTTGAATTATGTCAACCTTTGAGTCCGATGGTATTTAATAATTTGTTTTGTTTATCTCATCCAGAAGTTCACACCCTCAGTTTAGGGGCTGCTCGTCCAACAGATTTTGATGAACATTTAAAAACCCTTTCCTTATTAGATGATCCTCAACCCATACTAAAGCCCATCATAGCTAGATTAGAAGAAGAAGCTATGAAAGTTTTAGGAGAAAATTGGTTTAAAAGTTGGGAGCAAGGTTTACCCACTCATCAAGAAACACCAGGAAATATTAACATCAGAACAATATTATGGCTCAGGAATTTAGCCCTAGCTTATGATATGAATGAATATGGAAAAATGAGATATAATTTATTAGGTAATGGCGGTCATTGGTTCCCTGGTAAAAATGCTGAAAATGTCAATCAATTAGATTTATCTAACTGTTTAGTTGATAGTCCTCACAGAGAAAAAATTCCTAATTTATTAGCAGAAGCTCATGAATTATTAGGGGGACAATCTGTACAAAGATTATCCCAAAGTTAGAGTATTTTTTACTCAGATATGGTAGGGTGAGTTTTGCTCACCCTACCATTAAATTTAGTATTAACATTTATTGAAGAATATGGAGAATCAAGTAATACTGATAAAAATATCAGTAAGTTAGTCATGGAGGTTATAACAAAAATTAGAGAAGATAAAGAAAAAGGGAAAGTTCTAAGTACAAAAGAAATCGGGGATACAGGAGAAGCTTTAGTAATTCAGCACGAAAAAAATCGGTTACATAAACATGGTCGAGATGATCTAGTTCACTTAGTTGTTAAAATACCTGAAAACTTAGCAGTAGGCTACGATATCAAATCTTACGAAGTAAACAACGAAGAATTAAGATATATTGAAGTGAAAACTACAACAAGTATTGGAAAGCTGGCAACTAAATCATTTTGTATGTCGACCAATGAATGGAGAACAGCAAAAAGTGCAAGGGAGAAATACTACATTTATAGACTTATGATATCAAAAAAAGACATCTCCTTGTTTATCATTCAAGATCCTGTAGGCAAGGAAAGACAAGACCTTCTAAACATGATTCCACGCAACGGTGCTGATATTACCTATCAGGAAAGTGCTGGCTATTGGGAGGAACTTTTGGCATGAAAAAAAAACAGATTTATACCATAGCATCTTTATTTAGTGGTTGCGGAGGGATGGACTTGGGTGCTGAAGGAGGATTTCAATTTCTCCATAAAAACTATAAAAAACTTCCAATTAAAATTGTATATTCTCTGGATTGGGAGCCATCAGCAGCTAAAATTTATGATGCTAATTTTAGTCTTAAATGTCATGTAGCAGATATTAGAAATGTGCCATCAAAACAGATTCCAAACCATGATATTTTGACTGGAGGATTTCCCTGCCAATCATTTTCTGTAGTAGCCCAAAATCCAAAACGTTTAGGATACAAAGATGAAAAAGGTAAACTATTTTTTGAAATGTGCCGAGTTATTCGCTCCAAAAAACCAAAAGTTTTCATTGCTGAAAACGTTAAAGGCATATTGTCAGCGAATAAGAAGGAAGCTTTTCCTTTAATAGTAAAAGAATTTGAAAATTGTGGTTACTATGTTACTTATGCAACTCTCAATTCTTCCCATTTTGGAGTGCCACAAAAACGAGAGCGCGTCTTTATAATTGGCTTTAAAAATAAGTCCGTTTTTGATGATTTTAAATTTCCAGAACCTACAACTTTTAATAAGCCTCCAATCCTAGCACAAGTATTAGAAAATGAAAGCGAGATAGACAACAAATACTATTTTAGTGAAAGAGCGATCGCCGGACTTCAAAAAACAAAACACTTTACTTCAATGAATAAAGGGCGTGTGCAATCTCTTGATAAACCATGTAATACACTGGGAGCGCATCTTGCTAAAGTTAGCATCAACAGCACTGACCCAATACTATTAATTAATAATCGCTATAGAATGTTTACCCCAAGAGAAGTGGCACGTATTCAATCGTTTCCAGAGAGTTTTAAACTACCAGGAGCTAAGACTGCTCTTTATAGAGCTTTGGGAAATGCGGTTCCACCCGTATTAATGTGGGAGGTAACCAATAGTGTTATTGAAGCGATGATACAAGTAAAGAACTTAGAACAAAAGAGACCAAGATATAAACAACTAGAGCTAGACTTACTAGTTTAACTAATTGAATCTTGTTTATACGAGTATCATAAATATTAGAATAAGATTATATCAATTAATTTTTGCTATTAGAATTTTAAGACTGTGATGATGCGCAGTAAATGGGAACTATTCAAGATGAGTAAATAAACAAAAGCTGTTTAATGGTTGCTGTGGTTTGCTATGCCATAGCACAACAGAAAGGTTAGTATAGAGGAGTTAATTTCTCGTTTTGTTGAATCTCTTACAAAAATAACTTTATGGAAATTTCTGTATCTAATAAGGCAAGTCGTCCTCTTCCTTGGATTTTAGCCGTTATGACCGGTGGACTACTCTTCGTTGGGGGATTAACCTACAGAATGGCTACAACCCCCGTTTCCGAGAGTAAACTCGAGAAAATGACCGTTAAGGCCCAACGGGAAAGCCTGGCAGTAGATATCGAAGCCAGTGGAGTCGTAGAACCCATCGAAAGTGTTAATATTAGCCCCAAAAATCCGGGGCGTTTAGTGCAGTTGCGAGTTGAACAGGGGATGAGAGTCAAAGAGGGGCAGATTTTAGCCCTTATGGAACACACAGAAATTAAAGCGGAAGGCAAATATGCTGAAGCTAATTATAAGCAGGCTTTAGCAGAATTAGAAGCTGCTAAAGTTCGTATTCCCAGTGAAATTCAACAGGCTCAAACTCGTTATATCCAGGCACAAACGCAACTAGAACAAGCAAAAGCCAGCTTGAAACGAGCAACAGCAAGAATTCCCCGAGAAATTGAGCAAATTCAAGCCCAAATTATCTCTGCACGGTCTGGACTACAATTAGCTGAGTCTCGTGTTCAAGATAATCGAAAATTATTAGATGAAGGAGCCATCACGAAGGATAGATATCGTGAACTCGTCAATGCTTATGATAGTGCCTTAGCTAACTTTATTGAGCTTCAGAACAAACTAGAACAAGCAAAAAACACACAAAACCCAGAAATTGACCAATTGAGACAAGAAGCCCTGCAAGCTCAAGCCGCAATGGCTGAGGCGCAGATTCAAGTCGAAGAGCGCAAACAAACTGCTCAAATTGAAATAGCCAGTTTAGAAGCGGCGGCTGAGGCGGCTAAAGCCCAAGTGGAACAAGTGGTGATTCAATTCCAAGATACGGCCATTCGCGCCCCGTTTGATGGCACTGTTACGCAAAAATACGCTAATCCAGGGGCGTTTGTCACTCCTACCACCTCTGCATCTAGCACTGCTTCGGCTACCTCTAGTTCTATTGTTGCCCTAGCCCGAGGATTAAAAGTAGTGGCTAAAGTGCCTGAAGTAGATATCGCCATGATTCAACAAGGGCAGCCGGTAATTATTACCGCCGATGCTTTTCCCAACGAAGTTTTTCAAGGAAAGGTGGTTTTAATGGCTCCAGAAGCGGTTGTAGAGGCAAATGTGACCTCATTTGAAGTGACTATTGCCATAGGGCCGACAGGGCAAGAAAAATTATTATCCCGTATGAATGTGGATGTGAAATTTCTAGGACAAGAAATTAGCAATGCTTTGGTGGTTCCTACTGTTTCCATTGTTACCAAAAATGGCGAAACGGGGGTCATGGTCGCAGATGAGAACGAAAAACCTAAATTTAAACCGGTTACTATCGGTCAAGTTTTAGATGAAAAAACCCAGATTCTTTCGGGTTTGAGCTCTGGAGAAAGGGTTTTTATTGACTTACCCGAAGATAAGTAAATTTAATCATTATTTTAATACTAATATGAATTTTTTAGACAGTGTTAAAATGGCAACTTCTATGTTGGCTGCCAATAAGTTACGCACCAGCTTAACTATGTTAGGGATGATTATTGGTAATGCTTCGGTTGTTGCTACTATTGGTATTGGTCAAGGGGCGGAAAATTTAGCTACTGAGCAGTTAAATGAATTAGGACCAAAAGTTATTTTTGTGGTTCCTGGTACTCGTAAAGCTCGCCGTGCTACCCTTGATTTACCGAAAACTTTAGTCTGGGAAGATGCCCAGGCAATCGCTAAACAAGTTCCTACTGTAAGTACAGTTGCCCCGGAAAGAAATCAACGACAATTAATTAATTATAAAAGCGAAAATACCAGTGTTTTATTAATCGGAACAACGCCAAGTTATCCTCAAGTTAGGAGTTTTCCTGTAGAAAAAGGTCGGTTTCTTAATGAGATTGACCTGCAAAGAAATAAACGGGTTGCTGTTATTGGACAGGATGTTGTTGATCGTTTTTTTACAGTTACCAACCCTATTGGGGAATCTATTAGAATTAAAAATATTCCTTTTGAAATTATTGGTGTAATGTCTCCAAAAGGCTCTTTAATTGGCACTAATTTGGATGAAACGGTGTTAATTCCTCTGACTACTATGACTAATCAAATTGTTGGGAAGACATCTCCTTATGGTACCCAAGTAAGTTGGATTAATGTAGAAGCTAAGGATGTTGAGAGTATTTCTGCTGCTAAATTTCAAATTGAAAATTTATTGAGATTAAGGCATAAAATTACTGATGAGGATGATTTTGGGGTAGAAACTTCAAAACAAATGTTAGATATTGTGGGAAGTATTGCTCTGGGTTTAACGGTAATGTTGGCTTTTTTAGCAGGAATTTCCCTTATTGTTGGGGGTATTGGGGTGATGAATATTATGTTAGTTTCTGTTAGTGAAAGAACGTCGGAAATTGGACTCAGAAAAGCGTTAGGAGCTAGTCAAAGTGATATTTTAGGACAGTTCTTAATTGAGGCGGTTATTATTGCTGTTTCTGGGGGAGTTATCGGTATTTTAACGGGAGTTGGTTTAGTAACATTTGTCGGTTTAGTTTCTCCTTTATCTCCTACTATTTCTTCTGCTTCTATCACTATTTCTCTGGTTGTTTCTGGTGGTATTGGTTTAGGGTTTGGGGTTATTCCTGCACAAAAAGCAGCTAAACTTGATCCTATTGTTGCCTTACGAGGTTCTGTTTAAATGGTGTTATAGTAGTGTGAGCATCCTGCTCACTTGCTGGAATCAAAGGAATCGCAGAAATTACTGGGATCACTTGAATTGCTGGAAATACAGTAGACATAGCAAGCAATATGCTTGCACTACCTCTAATCTAATGCGCTAAGGTGGGCAAGTAAAAAACTTATCCTAAATATTGATAATGCTGTCAACTTTGCCCACCCTACAGTTAGCTTACCAACCAGCTTCTGCTTGACTTAAAACATAAGTAGCTACATTTTCAATTTGTTCAGCATTTAAACGCCCTTTAAACGCAGGCATAGCAGCTTTACCATTGGTAACTTGATAGACAATTTTTTCTAGGGTATCTACTCCATTTTTTGCTAGAGCATCTTTGTTTAAAGCTTTGCTAGGTCCTGCCACCAAGTTCCCTCCACCTGCGTGACAAGAAGCACAGTTAGCGGTAAAAACAGTTTTACCCGCAGCAGCATCACCAGCTAAGGCAGGGGAAACGAAACTGAAACAGAAAAAGGCAAAAAGCAATAAAATCAGTGATAATAATCTCTTCATTGTGTTCTCCGTACAAAGACCAATCCGTGCTCGATTATCTCTATATTTTCTGAGTCTGTCAAAAGACGGCTTGTCAAACTTCCAACGTTCATTTTGCTTAAAGCCAGCCCTCAAAAATAGCAAAATAATTTTCTTTTGTCCAAAGACAGCTTGTCAAACTTCTCAATTTTACTTATAATTCAGTAGTGGACAAAAATACTGACAACATATATTTCAGTCTTAAAGAATTAATGGGAACCACCAAAATGTCTAAAAAATTAGGTTTACTTATCGCTACTGTTGCTCTCGTAATCTCCAGTTTCTTCGTCGCTGTTAACCCTGCTTCTGCTGCAACCGTTGAAGTTAAAATGGGTGCTGACTCTGGTATGTTAGCTTTTGAACCCAAAAAAGTTGAAATCAGCGCAGGAGACACCATAAAGTGGGTTAACAACAAACTAGCTCCCCATAACGTTGTTGTTGAAGGACAAGCTTCTCTTTCCCACAAAAACCTTGTTTTTGCTCCTGGCGAAAGCTATGAAAGCACCTTCAATGAGCCTGGAGAATATACTTACTACTGTGAACCCCACCGTGGTGCTGGCATGGTTGGTAAAGTAATTGTCAAGTAGTTTTCATTATTCTTAACAATCTAACGCCTTGGCCTGCGAATTCCATTCGTAGGCATTTTTATTGCTGAAATTCCGAAAGACGCTGCATCAAAAATTGAGCCTGTTGCGTGATTATATGCCATTCTTGATCATCTAAAGCATGACGAGGAAATAACTGACTGGATAAACCTACTGCTATCGCTCCTGCTTCGATAAAATAGGCTGCATTATCTAAGGTAACGCCTCCGGTGGGAATTAAAGGGATGGAACCCATCGGACCTTGCAGACCTTTGATATAGGCAATACCGCCAATAGCCTGCACTGGAAAGACTTTAACACAACTGGCTCCGGCTTGCCAAGCGGTGATAATTTCTGTGGGGGATAAGGCCCCTGGAATGATGGGAATATCATGGTTTATCGCCGTTTTAATCAGAGTTTGATTAACATGGGGAGTAAAACAAAATTGAATACCTGCTGCGATCGCTTCTTTTAATTCTTCTAAGGTTAAAATGGTGCCGGTACCAATGATACAGTGAGGTAAATCCTGTTTTAATTGTTTAATAATTTCACCTGGTTGGTAACTATTCCAAGTAATTTCTATAATATCCATACCTCCTGCTGCCACTGCTTTAGCCATGTCAATACCTTGCTGTATATTATCGGTGCGAATAACAGCAATAGCACGATATTGTCTTAATAATTTTCGCCAAGACTGTGAGGAATTTAAGTCTTTATTTGCTTCCATAATTTTACCTCAATTTATTTTAATTAATAACTAAATTATCTCGATGAACAATGGTTTCTGCTCCATGATAACCCAATAATTCAGGTATTTTATCCGAATGATTTCCTTTGATTTTTTTTATTTCTTCCTGACTATAATTAACAATACCTCTGGCAATTTCTTGGCCATTTTCATTACATAATTGAACCGCTTCTAACGAGTCAAACTCACCTTCAACTTTAATGATTCCTGCTGCTAACAGAGATTTCCCTTTTTGAGAAATGGCCTTGACTGCACCCCGATCAAGATACAATTTTCCTCTCGGTAATAAACCATAAGCAATCCACCTTTTACGGGCATTATCATTATTTAATTGTGCCTCAAATTTAGTGCCAATATCTTCACCTTTAAGAATTTTCAATAAGTTTTCTGATCTTTTTCCGTGAGTTATGACTGTGGTAACACCTGCGGATGTTGCCAGTCTTGCTGCTGTTAGTTTAGTTGACATTCCTCCTGTTCCCCATTGAGATCCTTTTCCTCCTGCTTTAATTTCTAATTTATCTAATTCTAAACGATTAACAACTTTGATAGGTTGTGCGTCAGGAAAAGTTCGAGGATCAGCGGAATAAAGTCGATCAACATCGGTTAAAATAAACAACCAATGGGCATTAATTAAACTAGCAACTAAAGCAGAAAGAGTATCATTATCTCCAAATTTTAACTCTTCAATAGCAACGGTATCATTTTCATTGACAATAGGAATAACTCCTAATTCAAACAACGCATGAAAAGTATTTTTAGCATTCACATAACAACTCCTTTCCATTAATTCTCTACGGGTTAGTAAAACCTGGGCAATGGGTTGATTTAAAGCTGTAAAAAGGTCATCATAAACTCTAATTAGTCTCCCTTGTCCTACGGCTGCAATAGCTTGTTTAATGACTATTTTCTTTGGTCTTTCTGTTAATTTAAGACGACTACAACCCACTCCCACTGCACCGGATGAAACTAAGACGACATTATAGCCGAATTGTCGTAATTCTGTTAATGTTTCTACCAATGCAGCAATGGTAGATAAAGCTAATTTTCCTGTTTCTGGTTGAGCAAGACTAGAGGTTCCAACTTTGACAACAATCGTTTGGGAGGGTGTCATATAATTCAGCAATAAGTAGTAATAAAAAGTGTTATTGTGCAGCCTTTAAAGCTGCCCCAATTAAACCAACTTTGGGATTTAAGATGATATGAATCGGCATTTCAGTTAGTAGTGAACTCATGCGTCCTTTAGCTTTAAAGGATTCTATAAAAGTTCCTGTTTGCATTAATGGTAATATTTTGGGTGCAATTCCTCCTGCTATATATAATCCTCCATAGGGTAATAATTTTAATGCTAAATTTCCTGCTTCTGCACCGTAATTTGAAATAAATATATCCATCGTTTGTTGACATAAACTATCACTATTTCCTAAAGCAGCTTTGGACACTTCAGCAGAAAGATCAATATTTTTTTCAATTTCCCAGTTTTGACATATTTCCTTGAATTTATCTGATTCTTTTTCGGGATACTTATGGCGTAAAAATTGATAAATTGCACTAATTCCCATGCCAGATACAACTCTTTCTATAGAAACTCTGGATAAATTATATTTTTTTTGAATATAGGTTAATAATTCAAATTCTAATTCGTTTCGTGGGGCAAAGTCTGCATGAGATCCTTCAGTGGAAAAGACACTATAATTACCATTTTCTGAAGGGGTTAAAAAACATTCTCCTAAACCGGTTCCGGCACCTAATACTCCTATAGGTGTATTGGGTTTTGTTTCTGCTATTTGTAAAGTGTGTAAATCATTTTTTTCTAACCCTAAAATACCGTAACCAATAGCAGCAAAATCATTAATTAGAGTAACTCTTTCTAAAGATAGTTGTTTTTCTAGGCGATCACCTGTTAATTCTGGCCAGTTTAAATTTGTTAATTTTGAGGTATTGTTAACAACGGGTCCAGCGATCCCAAAACACCCATTTTTAACTTTAATTTCTTCTTTTAATTCTTGTTTAGCTTCTTGATAAAAATCTTGAATAATGGGGACGAGATCATCGTATTTTTGACTGAGATAAGAGTTTTCATATAAAGTAGTTTGTTGAGGTAAACTTTTACCTTTGTTAGAATTTTCCGAACTAACTAAACGTAAAATAGTTTTAGTTCCACCAATATCGCCAGCGAGTAACATAGACATACTTAATTTAACCTCTATCTGCGTCTGTTCTTAGTTTAATCAAAATGGGTTATTCTGTAAAATAGTCGTTATCTATTTTTTTGATAGCATAAGATTCAACCATCGAAACCCCTACATTATAATCAATTAACAATTCACCTAGTCTTTCCCCATCGATTAAAATAATTTTACTGTCGATCATAGTAGTATATTCTTTAGCTTCTTTACTAAAATTAGAAGTGGTAATAAATATCCCTTTTTTTGCTTGTCTTCTTAATAATGCACCAGCAAACCTTTGTATTTCTGGCCTCCCCACTGTATTCTCCCAACGTTTAGCTTGAATATAAATAATATCTAACCCTAATCTATCCTCTTTGATAATACCATCGATGCCTCCATCATTAACTTGTCCTACAGCTTCACCTGCTTCTTTTCTTGAACCTCCGTATCTCATAGCAATTAATAAATCAATAACTAATTTTTCAAAAAAATTGGTAGAATATTGTTTAATAGTTTCTAATAGTTCTTTTTTTAGTTGTTCTTTTATTCCCAAATAAATCTTTTCCAGTTGTTCTTCTGGTGTTTTATTTTCTTATATTTCATCTAACTGTTTATTTACATCAGAATATGAAACATTATTATTTGGTTCTTTATTACTATTTTGAAAATCAACAAACTCAGGAAAACGCTTCAGGAATTTAACATTTATTTCTTGAATACTGTTATTTTTTAAAAGGCATATCTTGTATATTTCCACAGACTGAACAAGTTTTAGAACTAGGAAACCACCTATCTACTATGGTTAACAAAAAACCAAAACATTCTTGTTTATAACTCAACAATTCTCGAAAACGATACAACCCTAAACTAGATAAGGCATCAGATAACTTATGATTAGCCATTATGCCTTTTATGTTTAAATCCTCTATGAGAATATGTTGATAAGTTTTAGCTAATAATGTGGTGGTTTTTTAGGGTGTCTAGAACTTATTTATAGATTCTTCTGTGATACTTTCTCTAGCTTGGTTTTCGCTTATATGAGAAAATATGAACCTAGGAAGTCTCCTTTACGAATCTCAATAATCCTTTTTATTCTAGCACTTGATGTTAAAGTAAGTCAATGCTTAACTGGTTAAGATTTAAAGAGAATTCCTAGACATTAATGTATAGTTTTGTCTAGGAATGTCTAGATTTTTGTCTTCTAGAAAAAGCTCCAGTAGTCAATGAGTATGGATTAATTTACCTTCATCAGGAATAGAGATTTGTAGCCTTGTCTTTTTGCGGTTGACTTGCGCTTTTACCTAACCTTCACTTACCAGTACTTCTAAACATTGAATGGCTTGATCCATTGCTATGGGAATATGCTGTGGTGGAACACTGACACTGAATGCTTCTTTCAAGAGTTTAACAATTTGATCCATTTCTGAAGCACGAGTAAAGGAAAAAGGAAAATTTTAGCTTAGTTTTCTACGTCAAAAAGAGAACGTGGTCATTCTATTCTTCAAAATGAGAATTGCTGACCAATCTCAAAACCTCTTTATTTAATTCTCAACAAGGCAGTAGAGACGTTGCACAAAACACCTCTACTACAGGGAGTAAAATCTCAATAACTATTCAATTAACTTAAAGACAAAAATGAAAAGCCTCCGGGCGTCTTGCCGTGTTTCGACTCCAAAGGCGTTTTCATATCACTCTTACTCCTCACACACAAACATAATCTATCAAGTTAAATAGTGGCCTGCAATCTACACTATGACACTTTATAAATTGTCACAATCATCAATGGCAATTTTCAAAATTGCGGTTGGGAAAGTGTGGTCAATACTACTCGGATAAGCTTGAAAACTTTATGAAATGCCTAGTCTGGGTGGTTTGGGGAGGAATGATTATTCTCACTATCTGAAGCTGATTAGTCTTTTTCAGCACTGAATATTGCTAGGTTAAGCTTTATAATTGGGAATACTATTAATAAGGAGTCCTACTCAGTCATACTAAATCCGCTTGCCATATCCCCTTTTAAAGTCCATAGCTTACAACTTGAAAATCCTTCTGCCTACTGCCTTCTGCCCCCTGCCTCTTCTAAAAAATAAAATGGGTTTGAGAAACGGATTTAGTATCAGTTGTCAACAAGACAGGAAGAAATGAGCAAATCTTCCCAGAATGTACTGCCAAAGTTGGACACTCAAAGATAGTCAAATTTTATTGCTTTTATTCTTTGCACCTATGATTTTTTTTAAGTTTCTTTCGCCTTTTTTGTTCAATGTAGTAGGGGGAATAACCCCCATTTTATTATCTTTATTTTGGTTCATTTCTCCTAGCTTTTCCGCCGAAAATATTGTCTTAAAAGCGGGATTCTTGAATCATAAAATTCCAGTTAAAGACTTACAAACGTTTGTAGAAACACAAGAAATATCTCCTAGTTTACAACCTTATAAGTTTTTATTAACCAGTGAATTTAGACAAGTTTTATCTCAAAATTTTAAAATTGATCATTTAATTGCAGAACGATTTTTAAATGATCTTTTAAAAAGCGATGATGGTCAAAGAGTATTAAAACAACTTAGTCAAGCATTACCTGATAGTGATTATACGCAACTAGAACAAACATTAAGAACACTTTTAAAACAAACTAATAACTTAAACTTTATCAATTTTTTGCGAGTTTATCCACAAGAAACTGTTACTGTTGATATATCAAGAATTGCAATATTGGGCTTCAAAGTAAATGAGTCTTTTTTACACAGTAGATTGATTAATTCTCAAGTCAAAAAAGGTTTAAAAGACGATTCACCAATAGATAATTTACCAACATTTGATCCGACAGTATCAGGGGAACAAAATATATTTCGAGAAAATACTGTTCTCTATGATCGTAGTAGAAACCGTTATATTGCTCTGGATATTTACACTGCAAAAAAAACTCGTGGGCCTTTAGTGATTATGTCTCATGGTTTTGCCTCAGATCGTCGCTTTTTGCGCTATTTAGCCAAACATTTGACTTCTTATGGCATTACTGTGGTTTCTGTAGAACATCCTGGAAGTGACATTCACGCCCTAATTAAAACAGCAACAGGAATAAACTCAAGTCAAATTTTACCATCAGAAGAATTTATTGATCGACCTCAAGATATTAGTTTTGTTTTAAATCAATTAACCCTTTTAAATGAAAAAAATAGCAAATTCAAAGGAAAACTTAATACAAAAAAAGTCAGTATGATCGGTCATTCTTTTGGGGGTTATACAGCTTTAGCATTAGGGGGTGCATCCTTAGATTTGAAAACCTTGAGAAGTTTTTGTCAAGATAATTCTCCTTTGCGGCGATCGCCGGCTGACTGGTTACAATGTGCTGCCGGAAAATTGCCTTATCCTCAAAGAAATTTTAAGGATAATCGTATTAAACAAATTATCGTTTTTAATCCCATTATTGGGGAACTTTTTGGTAAAAATTTATCTCAAATTAAAGTGCCAACCTTAATGTTATCTAGTTCTGATGACGGTATTACTCCGACTATTTCCCATCAATTAAAACCCTTTCAACAACTTTCTACAGAAAAATATATAATCATGGCTATGGGAGGAACTCACATGAGTATTACTGATATGAATAGTATGAACAGTATGATGGGACAGAGTACCCTCGTCAAAGAAGTAATGGGGAAAAAAGCTGAACCAGTTCGTCAGTTAGTACGGGGAGTTAGTTTAGC
The DNA here is from genome assembly GCF_030064895.1 of Crocosphaera sp. Classification (GTDB taxonomy): domain Bacteria; phylum Cyanobacteriota; class Cyanobacteriia; order Cyanobacteriales; family Microcystaceae; genus Crocosphaera. The sequence goes on from NZ_JASJEB010000047.1 coordinate 49,817, forward strand.
ATTTATTCAACAATTAACCCCCGAAAAATCTAGGTACAAAGTATTTTTAAAACCTAATTATATTGAATCTTTATCTCAGGAAAATTTCAACTTTCGTCTCGGTACAGAACTACCCATGACGGTGAAAACCTGGATTAATGTTACTAATATCAAGGCACCAAAAGCCGATCTATGGTTTCTCAAGTCAAAATTAGTTCCTATACAGAACATTAAACACCATTTTATTAATGCACGACAAATTTTATTACAACCTCAATACAGCACAGAAAAACTCAATGACTTATTTACAGGGTTACTTAATCATTATGATGATCAGTTTAATGAATGGAGTTGAGGGGAGTCTGGGGAAACAATTACCTGGACTTATCTAATGTTTTTAGGAGTAGCGATCGCAAGGTCATTTTATCTTTTTCCCAAACTCCTGACTTACTCAACCGAAATATTGATACACTCAATTAAAGACGGCTAGGAAACAGTTTCTAAGGAAGCCTTCGGGTCAGAAATACTAGAGGAAGGAGCTTGAAATTCTCCTTTAACAACGTACTCTAAACGTAACTTTAACCATGTAATAAAGTCAGCATTTTCAGAAATAATAGCAGCACAAGGTTGAGGACATTTTGCTTTAATTTCAGCAAATTCTGGGGCTTCAATAAAAGCTGGTTGCTTCACTAACCAAAAGTCAATTTCTTGATTTTTGTCTTCGTAGTGTCTTTTTCTTTCTCTCAAGACTTCATCAAGGGGTTCTTCTTCTAACAAGAAGCGTTGGCTGGCTAAAACGTAATAATAGGTGGTCATTGCTCAATCATTAATTGCTATTTACCCAATTACTATTATTGAACCCAAGGGGACATTATAGGTCAGGGTTTATTAATAATTAAGAATTTAGAATTCTCCTCTCATGGCCAGTTTCATCTCTCGAACCGCTCTCTCCATCCCCACTAACACCGCACGACTGACGATGGTATGACCAATATTTAACTCTTCCATTCCTGGTAAACAAGCCACAGGATAGACATTGATATAGGTTAACCCATGACCGGCATTGACCCGTAAACCTAAGCTTAATGCTTGTTCGCAACCTAATTTTAATGATTCTAATTCTTTTTGGCGTATTTCTGATTTTGGTGCATCTGCATATTTTCCTGTGTGCAGTTCGATAAATTTCGCTTGAGTATCAGCAGAGGCTTTAATTTGTGCCTCATCTGCGTCAATAAAGAGGCTCACAGGGATGTTTGCGCTTTGGAGGCGATCAACTACATTTTTCAGTTTTTCCAAGCTTCCAGCTATGTCTAAGCCCCCTTCTGTGGTAACTTCTTCCCGTTTCTCTGGGACAAGGGTAACATAGTCTGGTTTTACATCCAGAGCGATGGCCACCATTTCTTCAGTGGCCGCCATTTCCAGGTTGAGATGGGTGCGAACCGTTTCTCTGAGTAAGCGAATGTCTCTATCTTGCATATGACGGCGATCTTCTCTCAAATGCGCCGTGATACCGTTTGCTCCCCCTAACTCTGCTAATACTGCCGCAGCGATGGGATCGGGTTCAATGGTTCGTCTGGCCTGGCGGACAGTTGCAACATGATCAATATTAACACCAAGGGTGAGCAATTTTGTGTCTCCTCATAACTAGAGAATTTTATGTTTTTATTACTGAAATTGTACAATATATCAAGAAGTTAATGAAGAGAAAAAATGCCTAGTTATCCTGGACTCTCAAGCGAAGCCTTTCGTCATCCTCTAGATACACAAGCAGAACAAACCTTAAGAAGTGTTCCTGGTTTTGACATGGTTGCTACTAGCTTTATGGAGTATCTTTATGAACGAACCCAGCAAATTTCTTTGATGAGAAATAGTATTAAAGTTGGTTTTTAGAATGATGATGAAAATGGTGGGAGGAAGTCATAAATACGCCCATGAATGTCATTTAGATGAGTTTTTAAAACAAGCAGAAGAGTATCAAAAATTAGATGAAGATGATCTCAATCAACTGTATAAGTTTTTGATTTATAATGGTGGCAATAATGTCTTTTTAAGCCATCCTTTTCCTGTTGATAGGGTTCATTATTTAAAATACTGGGCTAATTCTGATGAGTATCAAAACATTCGTGCAGGGAATTATAAAACATCTCAAAAAAGCGAGACTGTAACAGTAGATAAAAATGAAGAAGCAGAAAATTTAAGGAAACAAATAGAAGAATTACAACAAGAAATTGAAAGAATTAAAAATCAAGGAAATAATCAAGGGTAACTTTAAGTTGTTGTGCATTTAAACCGCATATTATGAAGTTAAGCAAAAAATTAGTAACATTTGTCCCCGTCTCCCCGTGAGTCTAGTATAGTAATTTAGATGCTTAGCTTAGCAGCTTATTATATTTATGGTGTGAGTGTCTAATAATTATTGTTGAAATCATGATTAACTATCTTCTTCTGCTGCTTCAAAATCAATACGTTGATAAACATCTTGTAAAGAGATTTCCCAATTAACTGAACCTAATTTTAAGATAGCTTCTTCTCCTATATAAAAATTAACTAACCAATTATTATTTTCTTGTTTAATATATTGAGTAATTGAGTAACGATCTTGCTCAACTAAAATATATTCTTGAAACGTAGGAAGGGAACGATAATATTCAAATTTATCACCTCGATCATAAGCTTCTGTAGAAGAAGAAAGGACTTCGATAATAATTTGTGGATTAATCACATTAGACTTACTTTTACCGTGATAAATCGGTTTATCTTTAATGACCATTACATCAGGATAAGTATAAATATTGTGTTCAGATAGCCATAATTTTACACTTTCTATATAAACATAATAATCTTGATTATCGATGTTTAAAGGAAATAGTTTGTAAATATTTCCAGCAATTTGATTGTGATTAGTTGTTCCACCTACCATTGGAATAATTTCTCCATTGCGATATTCATTTTTCTCTTGAGATTTTTCTTCTAATTCCAGATATTCTTCTGGAGTATAGTAACGCTGTTTAGGTTTAGTTTGTAATTGCATTTTTTAATACCTCTCAATAATTCAATTATAGCATTATTTTGTACTTAAAGATTCCGAAATTGACGCAAAGCAACACTTGAACCTTGATTCCACCCTAACTCAACATATTCAGGTAAGATATTTTTAACATCAAAATTAGGAAATAATCGACTCTTTTCACTGCCTTGATATTTGTTTTCTTCTAACACATAAATGTTTAAAAATCCTTGACGATAAATCCATAATTCAGGAACTTTAATCATTTCATAAGCACTAATATCTGTGATGGAAGTAAAATCAACTTCAATCGCTAAATCTGGGGCTGGATCAACAGTTAAATCAATTTTATTTTTACCTAAAATAGCTTGTCTATTGTTAATATAAAAACAGGTATCTGGTTCCACTCCTGCTAGTGGTGGTATTTTTAAAGTAATAGGGTCAAAACATTCCCAATCTAAATCTTTTTTATCTAAAATAATTTTAACTAAATTTCTGAGTAGATCGATACGTTTTCCGTGACTGGGTAAAGGAGACATAAGACGAATTTCTTGGTTGTTAAAATTAAAAGAAAGTTTAGGAATAGAGGTTTCTTGTCTTAAATTCAGTAATCTTTGATAATCTTCCCATGTCTGATCCCGAAAAATAACCGTGTTACCAGGGGATAAAGTTAAAGTGTCTTCACTAATAGTAATTAGCATTATGAACCTTAAATAAACTTAGATGAATACTATTATAATTAGGTTAACGGTAGTTGACCCTTTTTTAACCAATTAAAAATGTAGGGTGGATTAGAGAAACATAATCCACCATTAAACTTATCAATTAATTAGTCAAGATTTGGTGCAAAACTTCTGGTAGAAAAAGTTCAAGAAAAAATAACTGAACTTCCCCCCACGAAAAACGACAAAAGCCTTATCTAAAGGTAGTTGTAGCGATTTTTGTACTACCCGTTACTGGGTACAATCTCTCTGAAGATTATATGAAGTGGGTTTGAGTAAACTGCACCTATGTAGT